>NZ_JBEZWL010000102.1:0-26582 GCF_040648015.1 Streptomyces sp. NPDC029216
CAGCTCGTCCAGCTGGAGCGACAGCAGTCGCCCGTCCGTGCCCAGTTCGACCACGTACTCGGCGATCTCGGTCGCGATCCGGCGGACCATTTCCATCCCGCGCCGACGGCGATGAGCCCGGCCGCTCCGGCGCCGAGGGCGACGGTGGTCGCCGAGGAGCCAGTATGCGCGAGCTCGGAGCCCTCGCCGGAACCGGGCGCCGCCGAGGGGACGGCGGACGGCTGCCCGCTGCCGGGCTGCGTGACGGACGGGCTGGGCTGGGTGGCCGGCGACAGGGACGGCACGGCGGTGGGCATGCCGTTGCCGCCGCCCGGGCGGGAGGGGGCCGGGCTCGGCTTGCCGCCGGGGTGCGACGGTACGGCGGTGGGTATGCCGGTGCCCGGCTGCGAGGGGACCGGCGTCGGCGCGGCCGAGGCGGTGGGGGACGCCGGAGCGGTGGGGGACGCCGGAGCGGCGGAAGCCCCCTGCGCGGCGAAGGCCGGCCCGCCGAGGGCGATGACCGCCCCGGCGGCGGCAGCGACGGCGGCCGCCCGGCGGGCGGACAGGGGAACGCGCTTCAGGTTCTTCACGGTGCATCTCCACGGTCGGGTCCAGGGCTCGGAACTTCGCCCTTCACCCCCGCACGACGCGCGAGTCCCCGATCGGTTGCCACCGTTTCCGAAAAACTTTCCGCGGGCTCCCGCCCGGCCTTCCGCGGGCCGGCGTCAGGGGCGCGGCGGCGGCCACGGCACCTCGGCCAGCAGGGGCAGCAGGGTCTCCTCCTCGTGGTCGAGATGGGCCGTCAGTTCCGCCGTCATCCGGGCCAGCGCGGTGCGGAACCGGTCCGGTTCGGCGATCTCCACCCCGGCGAGCAGGGCGAGGAGATCGGCCTGGATCCGCGCGACGGTGCGGTGTTCCTCGCGCAGCCGCTCGAACGTGTCCGCCAGGTGCGGGTGGTGGGCGGCGGTGCCCGGGAAGAGGTGCTGGTCCTCGCTCGTGTGGTGGAAGGCGAGGGTCTGGCAGAAGGCCAGGCAGCGCTGCCTGATCTGGAGCCCGAGCCCGGGCGCCGGCGGCCGGCCCGGTCCGGTGTGGGCGGCGCGGGCCGCGAAGTGGGCCTCGGTCTCGGCGCTCACATGGCCGAGCTGCGCCCGCAGCCAGGTGTGGACCTCCAGGAGTTTGTCGGCCAGGGTGCGGACCTCGCCCGGGGACTGCCGGCCGTCGGGTCGGGCGGGCTCCAGGGTGACGACCGGCAGGAGGCGGGTGGTGCGGGCCTGGTAGTCGGCGAATCCGGGGGCGGTGCGCAGGACCCGCGCGAACAGCTCCTCGCGCCGGGCCCCTTCGGCCGGTACGGCGAGGGCCTCGAAGGTGTCGGTGCCGAGTTCCACCCGTACCTGGGGGTGGGCGAGCAGGTTGTGGTACCAGGCGGGGTGGCGGGGGGCACCGAGGTTGGAGCCGACCACCAGCAGGGCCTCGCCGTGGCGGACGTAGCCGAGCGGAGTGGTGTGGGGGGTGCCGGACCTGGCGCCGGTGGTGGTCAGCAGGAGCAGGTCGGCGCCCTCGAAGGGGCCGCCGACCTTGCCCCGGCGGGCGCGGAACTCCTCGATGACGGACTGGTTGAAGGAAACGGGCGTGGGCACGGATGTGTCTCCAGAGCGGGACGGGGCACGCCGCCGGGGCCCCGGACGGCCCGCCGGGGGCGGGAGTTGCCGGACGGGCACGTGGGCGTGCGGAGAGGAGGAAATGCGTACGCGGCTACGCGGGAAGGGCGTTACGGCGCGAAGGGCCGGAGCGCGACGCGGGAGCCGGAGGTGCGGCTGCGGTGCGTCAACTGCGGGGTGCGGATTGCCTGTTCATGGCGGTCCCCTGAAGTGAAGGGTGTTCGCCCGACGGCCGGCCGGCCCACTGCTCTTTGGCCGGAGTCACGCGACACCATCCGCCATTAGACGGGTACGACGCGGCCGGTGTCAACGCCGATGATCTTGACGGGATTCGCGCAGGGCCCGGCCCAGCAGGGCCACGCCCTCCTCGATCTCGGCGGCCGGCCCGGCCGCGTAGCCGAGGATCAGGCCCGGCGGGCCCGGGCTCAGCCGGTGCCAGGACAGCGGGTGCGCCTTGACGCCGAGGGCCAGCGCGGCGGCGGCCAGGGCCGTGTCGGGGAAGTCCGCGCCGTCGAAGGTGACCATCAGGTGGAGCCCCGCCGCCGCGCCGTGCACCCGGGCGCCGGGCAGGTGGCGGTCGACGGCGCCGAGCATCGCGTCCCGGCGGCGGCGGTGGCGGCGGCGTACGAAGCGCAGGTGGCGCTCCAGTTCGCCCGAGTCCATCAGCCGGGCGAGCACGAGCTGGGCGAGGACCGGGTTGCCGAGGTCGGCGTGGCGCTTGGCGTCCACGACCCGGTCGCGCAGCCGGCCCGGGACCAGCAGCCAGCCCAGCCGCAGCGCGGGGGCGAGCAGTTTGGACACGCTGCCCGCGTAGCAGACCCCTTCCGGGGCCAGGGCCCGCAGCGCGGGGACGGGGGCGCGGTCGTAGCGGTGCTCGGCGTCGTAGTCGTCCTCCAGGACCAGTCCCCCGGCCGCCGCCCAGGCCAGCAGGTCCCGGCGCCGCTCTCCGTCGAGGACCACCCCGGTGGGGAACTGGTGCGCCGGGGTCAGCAGGACGGCCCCGGCCCCGCTCGCCCGCAGCGCGGCCACGTCCAGCCCCGCCCCGTCCACCGGCACCCCTACGGTGTCCAGCCCGCCGTGCTCCAGCTGCTGCCGGGCCCCCAGCGAGCCGGGGTCCTCCACCGCCACCCGGCGCACGCCCGCCTCGGGCAGGACCTGCGCGAGCAGTCCGAGGGCCTGGGCGACCCCGGCGACCACGACGACCTCGCCGGGGTCGGCGCGGATCCCCCGGTTGCGGGCCAGCCACCCGGCGACGGCCTCCCGCAGGGCGGGCGTTCCCTGCGGGTCGCCGTAGCCGAAGTCGGCGGCGGTGAGCCCCGCGAGGACCCGGCGCTCGGCCTGGAGCCAGGCGGTGCGCGGGAAGGCGGTGAGGTCGGGGACCCCGGGCGAGAGGTCGATCCGGCAGGGCACGGCGCGCAGCGCGTCGACCGCACCGCCGCGCGGAGCGGCGCCGGCCGTCCCGGCCGGCGGGGGCGGCGGCGCGGCGACGACCACGGTGCCGCCGCGGCCGCGGCCCGCCACCTGGCCGGTCTCGGCGAGACGCTGGTAGGCCTCGGTCACCAGGCCGCGGGAGACGCGCAGTTCGGCGGCGAGGACCCGGCTGGCGGGCAGTCGGCTGCCGACGGGCAGGGTGCCGTCCGCGATGGCTGCGCGCAGCCGGCCGGCGAGCCATGCGGTGCGGCTGCCGGGCGGTGCCTGGCCGATGTCGAGCTGGAGGAAGTCCGAGCCTGATATGGACCTGTCGCCGGGGCCTTCTTTGGACCTGCTCACCGGACCATTGTGCCGCCAGGCTGGTCGGCATGAGCACTTCCACCTCCCTCCCCGCCGCTCCCGTCCGCCGCTCCTCGGCCCTGCGCGACCTGGCTCCCGGTGTGGCCGGCATGGCGCTGGTCGGCAGCAGCGTCACCGTCTCGCGTTCGCTGGCCGGGGCACCGCTGTTCACCGCCCAGGCGGTGCGCTACGCGGCCGCCGCGCTGATCCTCGTCGCCCTGGCCCGGGCCGCCGGGGTCCGGCTGACGCGTCCCCGGGGGCGGGAGTGGCTGTGGCTGACGGGGATCGCGGGGACCGGTCTGGTGCTGTTCAACGTGGCCGTCGTACGCGGTGTGGCGCATGCCGAGCCCGCCGTGATCGCCGTCGCGGTGGCCTCCGTACCGGTCCTGCTCGGGGTGGTCGGGCCGCTGCTGGAGGGGCGCCGGCCCAGCCGGAGGGTGCTGCTGGCGGCGCCGGTGGTGGTCGCGGGGGCGGTGCTGGTCGAGGGGACCGGGCGGACGGACGCCGCCGGGGTGGGCTGGGCGGCGCTGGCACTGGCCTGCGAGGCGGGGTTCACCCTGCTCGCGGTGCCGGTGCTGGGGCGGCACGGGGCGTGGGGGGTGTCCGTGCACGCCGTGTGGATGGGGGCGGTGATGCTGGCGGGGCTGGCGTTGTTCACGGAGCCGCCGTCCGCCCTGGGGGCTCTGGGGGCGGCGCAGTGGGCGGCCGTGGGCTACCTCGCGGTGCTGGTGACGGCGGTGGCGTTCCTGCTCTGGTACCGCACGGTGGCCGCGGTGGGCTCCGGCCGGGCGGGACTGCTGACGGGGGTCGCGCCGCTCGCGGCGGCCGGCGCGGGGGCCCTGACGGGCGGCGGCCTGCCGGGCCCGGCGGTGTGGGCGGGCCTGGCCGTGGTGATCGCCGGGCTGGCGGCGGGGCTGCGCGGTGGCGCGGACACCCGGTGATCCGCTCCCGGGCCTCTTGAGGCGGGCGGCGGTGTGGATCACAATCCGCAGATGCCGACGCCGCCGTGCACTCCCCCGAGGCCGTCCCCCGGCCCCCCGCCGCCGTACAGCAGCTGGATGCGGTACTTCTCCCCGGCCCCGGTCCACCGCCGGCTCGGTCTGGTCTGCCTCGGCGTGGGCGTGCAGCAGGGGGCGCTGCCGGTGGTCGGGCCCCGGGTCCTCGACCACCACGTGGCCGTCGTCGTCACCCGGGGCCGCGGCTGGTTCGGCCACGCCGGGCGTCCGCCGCAGCCGGTGGCCGCGCCCGCCCTGCTGTGGCTGGTGCCGGGGGTCGAGCACCACTACGGCCCCGACCCGGAGGGCGGCGGCTGGGACGAGTGCTTCGTCGACTTCACGGGCGGCAGCGTGAGCGCGTACACCGACCTCGGCTACATCACCCCGGACCGGCCGGTGGTGCCGCTGAGCGGGACCACCGGGGTGCAGCACGTGGTCGACGGGATCGTCCGGGCCGCCCGGCGCGGCGGCCCGCTGCTGGAGGTGGAGGCCGCGGCGGACGTGCACGGCCTGCTGGTGGCGCTGCGCTACGCCCGGGCGGAGGTGTCCCGGCACGGGGAGGCGGTGGTGGACGCGCTGGCCCGCGACGCGCTGCTGCCGATCTCGGTGGCCGAGCACGCGGCCCGGCTCGGCATTCCGCTGCCGGAGCTGCGCGGCGCGGTGCGGCGCAGCACCGGCGGGGGCGTCAAGGAGTACCTCCTCGGGATCCGGCTGAGCCGGGCCAAGGAGCTGCTGGCCCGGACCGACCTGCCGGTGGCGGGGATTGCCCGCCGGGTCGGGTACGAGGACCCGGCCTACTTCAGCCGGCTGTTCAGCCGGCGGGTGGGCGTGGCCCCGGTGCGGTTCCGGGCGCAGCAGTCGGTCCGGGGGGCCGGTGGCGGGGCGTCAGGGCACGGGCCGCCGGGCGTTGCGGAAGAGGGGCCCGCTCCCCGGGACGGCGGCGACGGCGAGGTGGCCGCCGGGCTCCGTCCGGGAGGCCGTCCGCCCGGCGCGCGGGCGCCCGTGCGCGGGAACGCCGGACAGGGCGTCAGCCGGTGACCGCCTCGCGGACCGCCGCCAGGAATTCCGGTGTCCCCGGGTGGGTGGGGTGGAGCGGGTAGGAGACGTAGACGGTGGTGGGCGGGGCGTCGGGGACCGGGAGGAAGCGGACGCCCGGGTGGCCGTGGCTCTCGGCCGTGCCCGCCGCCGCGAGGCCGAAGGCGCCGCCGGTGGCGATCAGGTTCAGCCACTCGTCGACGTTGCCGACCTCGACCGTGCGGGCCGGGCGCTGGTGCGGCGGCCACAGCCCGGGCGAGGCGGTGCCGGCCTCGGGCCATACGGCCAGCGGCAGTTGCGTCCCGGCGGTGAGCTCGGCCAGCAGAACCCGGTCCCGGCCGGCGAGCGGGTGGTCGTCGGGCAGGGCGGCGACCCGGTCCTCGGTGTAGAGGGCCTCGCTGCGGATCCGCGGGTCGTCGGGCAGGGTGCGCAGGACGGCGACGTCGGCGTCCCCGGTCGCCAGGCCCGCGGTGCCGTTGTCGCGCCGGATCACGTCGAGCGGGGTGGCGGGGTGCGTACGGCGCCAGGAGCGCAGCAGGGGTACGGTCTGCTGCCCGAGCACGGCGCAGGTGTAGCCGAGCCGCAGTGGCCGGGAGACCGCCCGGGTGTCGGCGAGGGCGGCGTCGAGGTGGGAGAGGATGGCCCGGCCGTGTCCCAGCAGGGTGGTCCCGGCCTCGGTGAGGGCCAGGTGCCGGGACGAGCGGTCCACCAGCCGGACGCCGACGCGGCCCTCCAGCTGGGCGAGGGTCCGGGAGAGGGCGGGCTGTGTCATGTGCAGGCGGGCCGCCGCGGCGGTGATGGTGCCCGCTTCGGCCACCGCGTCCAGCGCCCTGAGGTGCCGCAGTTCCACATCATCCATGCCTGTGGAGCATAGTCGCTGCCCAGACGGCATTTCCGCGCGCGCGGCGCGTTCTCTAGCGTCGGATGTGCCCGGCGGACGTCCCGCCGGGATCGATCTCTCGGAGGCTGGGATGAGGATTCTGCTGGTCGGCGCGGGCGGCACGCTGGGAACGGTCGTGCACAAGGCGCTCACGGCACGCGGACACGAGGTGGTCGGCGTGGGCCGCTCCGGCGGTGACCTGGTGGCCGACGTCACGGACCCCGAGCAGGTGGCCCGGCTGTACGCGCAGGCGGGCCCGCTGGACGCGGTGGCGGTCGCCGCGGGCGACGCGGTGTTCCGCCGGCTGTCCGAGCTGACGTCGGACGATGTCGCGGCGACGCTGCGGGGCAAGGCGCTGAGCCAGGTCGAGCTGGTCCGCCAGGGGGCCCGGCACGTGGCCCCGACCGGTTCGTTCACGCTGATCAGCGGCATCCTGACGGAGCAGCCGATCGTGGCCGGCGCGGCCGCCTCGGCGGCGAACGGCGCGGTCGAGGCCTTCGTGCGGGCGGCGGCGATCGAGCTGCCGCCGCAGCGGATCAACGCGGTGAGCCCGACGGTGGTCGAGGAGTCCCTGCCCGCCTACGGTCCTTTCTTCGCCGGGATGGAGGCCGTCCCCGCGGCCCGCGCGGCGATGGCCTACGTGCGGTCGGTCGAGGGGGCGCAGACGGGCCAGGTCTACCGGGTCCACTGACGGGGCCGCGGCCCGGCCCTCAGGGGAGGTAGCCGACGTTGAGTTCGGCGACCGAGGTCCAGGGGTTGCCGTTCACCTCCCGGGTGGCCCGGAGCCGCACGTAGCGCGCGGCCCTGGGGGTGAACGCGGCGTCCTGCTGGGCGGGGCCGTCGCTCCAGGTGCCGGTGGCGGCGGCCGGGCCCCAGGTGACCCCGTCGGCGGAGGTGAACACCTGGTAGTCGGCGATGCGTCCGTTGCTCTGTGCCGGGCGGGGCAGGACGTGCAGGGCCGAGACCTCGTAGGAGGCTCCGAGGTCGAGGGTGATCTCGTGTGGCATGGGCGCGGTGGCCGCGTACCACTGGGTGTGCCAGATGGTGGCGGCCTGGCCGTCGAGGACGTTGGCGGCGCTGCCGTTCTCCCCCTGTGTCTCCTGGCTGTCGACGGCGGCGACCCTCATCCTGTCCTGCGGGACGAGGAGTTCGGTGCCGCCGGCCGGGCCCAGGTCGTCGACGGTGAGGTCGTCGAGGATCAGGTCGGCTTGGTCGTGGGAGCCCTCGGCGCTGACCTTCCGCACGCCGATCCAGGCGTCCGCGCCCGCGGTGAAGGTCCGGGTGAAGGCGGTGGCCGTCCGGGCCTGGCCGAGGGCGGTGGCGCTCTCGGCGGAGCCGGCGCCGGTGATGAACCGGTAGTCCCCGGCGAAACCGTTCTCGTAGCGGAAGCCGACCCGGTACGCGTGCCCCTGCGTGAACCGCAGGGTCTGCGGGAGGGTGCGGTAGACCAGGCCGGGGCGTTCCTCGTGCGATTTGAGGGAGTTCTGCCCGCCGATCACGTCGTCGACGAGCTTCCCGTTCCAGCCGGCCTGGGTGTAGGGGGCGTTGCGCTGGGCGATGTGGGTCCGGGGGTCGGTGGCCGAGCCGCCCGCGCCGCCGAAGGCGAAGGGGCCCCAGCCGGCGTCGGTGTTCTCGAAGTCCTCGGCGTAGCCGTGCCCGTTCAGCGGGGTGCGGGCGGAGCGCACCACGCGTACGTCGTCGAGGCGGACCGTGCCGGGCCCGGCGGCGGCGGACAGCGTGAGCAGGGCGCTTGATCCTCCCGCCGGGACGTCGAAGAGCACCTTCATCCGCTGCATGGTCGTGCCGTTCTTCTCGCTGCCGCCCAGGTCGTTCACCAGGGGCGAGGAGTCCGCGTACACGGAGTCGGCGGTGGCGGCGCCCTCCGGGGTGACGGCGAGGGTGGCGGCCCGGCCGGCGGGGGTGGTGACCCAGACGGAGGCCGCGTAGGTGCCGGGGCTCAGGCCGGTGAGCCGCTGGGAGACGGCCGGGGCGGTCTGCGGGGCGAAGGTGAGCTCGTTCTGCCCCCGGTCGTTGCGGGTGACGGCGGCGCCGGTCCCGGTGACGGTCCAGGCGCCGAGGTCGCCCGCGGTGAAGGAGGGGTCCTTCACGGGGGTCCCCTCGCCCCAGCGGGGGTCGGGCTGCGCGGGCGCGGCGCCGTCGGTGACCACGTACGCGGTGCGGGCGGCGGCGTCGAGGGTGACCTGGTTCCCGGCGCCGACGGTCAGGGCTCCGACGAGCTGCCGGCCGGTGTCGGTGAGCCGGTACAGGGTGGGGGTCCGCCATCCGGCGGGCAGGGTCCAGGTGGTGCGGCCGCCGGCGTCGTTCCAGTGGTAGAGCTTGCCGTCGCGCGGGAGCAGGTAGGCGGCGCCGTCGAGGACGGTGCGGCCGGCGGTGGTGATGCGGCGGGTGCCGCCGGCGGTGGTGACGGTGGTGCCGTTCGCGAGGGTGACCGTGTCGGCGGTCCACTTCACGATGGGGGATTCCTGGAGGTACTTGGTGGGCAGGTCGGTGCCGAAGGTGGTGTTCAGGAAGGCGGGGTAGTCCTTCTTGCCCTGCCAGCCCTCGTAGGCGGCGAGTTCGGCGCCGCCGAGCAGGGGGTGGCGGGCGATCCAGTCGTCCTTGGCGTGGTTGGCGATGAACCGGGCGATGGTGGAGTTGACCCCCTTGAGGTCGCTGCCGCCGTAGTCGACGTCGGCGGCCCAGTGGTGCCAGAGGGACTGCTCGGTGAGGGTGTTCGGGAACTCGGTGGCGAGCTGGAGGCCGAGGCCGGAGACCTCGCGCTGGAGCTTGCGGGAGACGTAGCCGTCCCCGTACCAGACGTCGACGTAGAGGAAGTCGAGGCCGGGCGCGGCCGCCTTGAGGTCCGCCAGGCGCTTGAGGCGCTCCCCCGCCTGGCCGTCCTTGCGGGTGTCGACGTAGTACGACTGGTCGAGCCAGTCCCAGCCGAGGCCGCCGCTCTGGTGGGCGGGGTCGAAGGTGGCGGAGACGGGGTACTCCTCGGTGGCGTTGACGTGCACGCCGAAGTCGGCGTTCCAGGCGTGGCCGGCGGTGGTGAGGGCGTTCAGGTCCGCGGCGCCGCCGACTCGGGCCCCGATGTTCTTGTAGTCCATGTGCGCCGAGTCGTGGCCCTCGGAGGCGTAGCCCTTCAGCAGGACGAACTGGCCGAGGCCGTCGGTGGCGAGGCTGACCCGTTTGGTCTCGTCGAGGGTCTGCGCGAAGGGGTGGGTGGCCTGGGAGGCGAAGTTGAAGGGGATGCGCTGGACGACCCGGCGGGCGGTGTCCTGCCAGCCGGCGGGCGGGGTCCAGATGTCCCGGTAGGCGACGGCCGCGTCCTGCCAGTCGACCACGGAGTCGGCGTTGCGGTCGGCCGTGACGGCGACCCGGACGTAGGGCAGCGGCTCGGTGTCGGTGTCGGCGGCGCCCCGGGCGCGGTACAGCCAGGCCCCGCTCCACAGCCCGGCGCGGCGGTAGGCGCCGTGGTCGGTCACCCGTTTGCCGATCCGGCCGTTCTCGCGGGCGGTGCCGCCGGAGGGGCTGTCGTAGAGGGAGTTGGAGTCGATGGCGGCGGCCAGGCGGCCGGTGTTGAGGAGGCCGTACATCACGGTCGTGGCGGCGGCGTCGACCGGGGTGGAGGCGGTGACGGGGGTGAAGGCGTCGCCGGTGCCGGTGGTGGCGGTGTGCATGGTGGCGGTGGCGAGCGCGGCGCCGGGCTGGTCGCTGCGGACGCTGACCAGGGTGTGGTCCGGTATCTCGAAGCTGTGGACGCGCAGGGCGGGGGTGTCCTCGATCGCGGTGACCCGGAACTCGACGACCGGGCCGCTGACCGAGATCCGGGAGCGGACGGTCACCCCGGAGAAGGCCATCGCGTAGTCGACGCCCGAGGCGGAGGGGGTCGAGGTGACGGCGGGGGTGTAGGCGGTCCCGTTCACGAGAACGGTGCTCAGCGGGTCCTCGTTGCCGTAGAGGACGTCCCCGGTCGCGCGCCGGGTGTAGTCGACGACGCGGGGGAAGCCCGCGTCCACGCGGACGGACAGCTCGGACGAGGTGATCGTCACGGGTGCTGCCGCGGCCGGGGCCGCCGCGGCGGGCACGGTCGTGACGAGGGTGGCGACGAGACCGGCGACCGCGGCTGCGGCCGGCCAGAGGGGGGTGCGCATCGGGCCTCCGGGAGTCGGCGCTTCCTGGCACGTACAGGAAGACCGCACGGCTCTCGGCGCCCCGCGGTCCGCTCACTGGCCTGCCAGCTTGCGGACCCCGGGCCCTCAGGCCCATGGACAAAGCGCTGCCGTGTCCTGGACTTACGGATCAGCTCCCGGCGGGCACCAGGACGACGGCCGTGCCGTACGCGCACACCTCGGTCCCGACGTCGGCCGCCTCGGTGACGTCGAAGCGCATCATCAGCACCGCGTTGGCGCCGCGGGCCCTGGCCTGTTCGATGAGCCGCTCCATGGCCTGGTTGCGGGTCTCCACGAGGGTCTTGGTGAGCCCCTTCAGCTCGCCGCCGATCATGGACTTCAGGCCGGCGCCGATCTGGCTGCCGAGGTGCCGGGAGCGCACGGTGAGCCCGAACACCTCCCCGATGACCCGCTCGACCCGGTAGCCCGGAGCGTCGTTGGTCGTGACGACCAGGACTCCGGTCTGCTCGGCGCCGGGGCCGCCTCCGTAGTCTTCGATACCCATGCGCCCCACTCTGGGGGCGGGCACCTCCGCCCGCATCCGCTGGGCGGCGCACACACCGGGTGCTCCACCCGGAAGGCCGGGGACGGATTGGGCATATCGGGCTAAACGGCGGCGCGTCTCCAAGGGCCCGCGGGGCCCCCTGGTCATAGTCGTCCCTGGCGGCCGCCCGGCCGCCGCGCCCTGCCGCGCAGCGCGGCCGGGCGGGAGTCTTCCCAGAGGAGCCGCTCATGCTCAAGCCCACCAGGACCATCCTCGCCCTGGCCGCCGGAAGCCTGGCGCTCGGCCTGGTCGGCGGGGGCGTCGCCGTCGCGGACCAGACGGCGGCGGCCCACGGCGGGTCCCGGTACCAGAGCCCCCGGGACGGGAGGGACGACTACGACGACCCCTCGTACGACGGGCACGGCTACCACAAGTACGCGCTGGGCAAGGTCGTCTCGCGAGGCCCGCTGAACGTCCGCAGCAAGCCGACCACCCACTCGCACCTCCAGTACAAGGTGTACCCGGGCGAGACGCTCGCCCTGAAGTGCAAGACGCACGGCGAGAGCGTCGCCGGCAACGACCTCTGGTACCTGATCGACCCCGGCGACGACGACCGGGACGACCGGGACGACTGGGACAACGGGACCGACGGCGAGGGCCGCAAGAAGATGCGCGACCGCAAGGCCCGCGACGGCTACGAGCACGACTGGGTCTCGGCCCGCTACGTCAAGGACCTCAAGCCGGTCCGGTGGTGCCGCGACTGACCGTGGCCGACCGCGGCGGACGGCTCGGACCGGGGACCCCTGACCGCCAGGGGTCCCCGGTCCGCCGAGGGCCCCGGATCAGAAGTCCCCGTAGTTGACCTGCCAGGTGGGCAGGCCCATCCGGCGCCAGACCGCGACCACCCGGTCCCGGTCGTCGAGCGAGACGCGGACCGCGTAGCGCTCGCGCACGTGCGCGTCGAACAGCTCGGCCTTGACCACGTCGTCGCGGCGCGTGTCCCCCGCCGCACGCATCCACAGCTCGTCGTACGGCACTCCGTGCGCGCGCAGCCAGGACTCGGTCTGCGGCCGGTGCTCCTCGCCGCGCCCCGACAGCAGCACGATCCGGTCCCCGCCGCACCGGAAGGCCTCCAGCGCGTGCCGCACCGGCTCGTTCAGCAGGTCGAGTTCGCAGCGCGAGAAGTCGTACGGGCCGCGGTCCCCGGTGAGGGCGAGCGTGCCGTCGATGTCGCACATCACGGCGGCGGGCAGCCCCGGGTCCGCGACGTAGGGAACCACCGCCGGCTGGTCGTTGAGCCACTCGGCCGTCAGCCGCCAGCCGCCCTTGCGCGCCTTGGCGAGCTTGTCCGCCAGTATGCGGATGATCTCCTCGCCGACCGGCCGCTCCCGCGCGGCGTCGCGGCGCAGGCACTCCTCCATGGACACGTCGGTGAAGTCGTGCACGACGAACGTGGCGCGGCCGGCCACCGCCGCCTTGAGCCTCTTGGGGATGTGCGAGGTCAGGTGCGTGTTGTCCACGACCACGTCGAAGCCGTCCGCGACGGCAGCGGCGACCGCCGCGTCCTGGACGGCGAGCACGGTCTGCTCGTGCCGGTACGAGCGGCCCCGCTCGGGGTCGGGCACGTCCAGCATGGCCCGCAGGTCGTCGAGGTTGACGCGGCGCATCCGGCCGGCGGCCTCGGCCTGGAGGGCGCGCGCCGCGGTCGTCTTGCCCGAGGCCGGCAACCCCGTCATGACGTGGACCACGGGGAGTTCGGGCTCTTCGGACACGGTCAGTTCTCCTCGTCGGTGGTGAAGGGATCGGCCGCCTCGGGCCGTACGGCCCGCCAGGTGACGAGCTCGGTGGTGCGGCCGTCCAGCCGCATGAACATGGCGCCGCGGAGGTCGCCGTCGGGGAGTTCCCGCACGGCGCGGGCGAAGGCGGCCCGGTCGTCCGCCAGGTGCTCGAACCGCTTGTAGGCCTCGTCGATGGCCCGCTCCCGGCGCTCGAACTCCTCCTCCAGGCCCGCGATCACCTCGCGCACCCATGCGTCGAACTCGTCGGGCACCTGCTCCAGCAGTGCGTCCAGCGGCCGGCCGCCCTGGGAGCGGACGCCCCCGAGCTCGGCGACCGACAGGCCCAGGCCCTGGGCCAGGCGCTTGACGGAGGTCCCGGCGAAGCGCTGGATGCCGTGGCTGCGCCAGACGTCCCGCGCGGTGACGCCGGTGAGCAGCTTGTGCAGGCGTACGTACTCGGAGAGCTTGGCCTTGGCGCGGACGCCGGAGGCGAAGCGCAGGACGAAGCCTTCGGCGTCCATGCCGGTGGCGGAGTCCCCGCCGGGCAGGGTGTTCGACTCGGCGAGCGCGAGGAGCTCCGGCAGCGGCATGGCGGGCCACACCGTGACGACGGAGCCGATGTCCTTCCAGTGGACGGCGGCCTCGGCGAGCGGCACCTCGGTGCCGGTCCGGTCGAAGGCGGCCAGCAGGACGAGGTCCCGGCGGTCGCCGTAGTCGACGACGATCCGGTTCTGCGGGTACAGGATCTCCGCGAGGTAGGTCGTGCCGGGCACGAGGGCCGCGGTGTCGCGCGCGTCGAGGCGGCGCTGTGCCCACGTGGCCTGGGTGCTGATGAAGGAGCCCTTGGAGGCGACGTGCCAGCGGTCCGCGTAGTGGAAGACGACGGCGAGGCTGCCGTCGACCTTGTCGTACACCTCGAACGGCTCGTCGGGCAGGGCCGGGGCGTACGGCTGCCCGGACTGGTGCTCGCCGACGTTGAAGAACTTCGGCAGCGGCAGCGCGACGACGGCTCCCGTGGCGTCGTCGGCGACGAGGCCTCGGCAGCGCATGGTGACCTGGTTCCAGACCCGCTCGTACTGCGTGATGCGCGTGTACGTGTAGATGGACAGCGGCAGTTCGGGATGCCGCTTGCGGGTCACGTACCCGGCGTCGACGGCCTCCGCGAGCGCCTGCGCGGGCAGCAGGTCATGGAGAGTCAGGCGGTCCTGGCTCATGGGTTCCTCCCCGTTCGAGATGCCTCATTCTCACGTGCGGGAAGGGCTGTCCGGTACTCAATTACGACTGGTCACAGCCCTGTAGCGGGGCTGTGACACCGCTAGTGCGAGATGCAGAGTTCGTTGCCCTGCGGGTCGGCGAGGGTGGTCCAGGCGAACGGGCCCTGGCGGCCGTCGTGGAGGTGGGTGGCGCCCTTGGCGAGGAGGCGGTCGACCAGGGCCTTCGGGTCGTCGTCGCCGGTGCGGACGTCGAGGTGGACGCGGTTCTTGACCGTCTTGGGCTCCAGTACGAACTGGAAGAGCACGCGCGGCGCGCGCTCCAGGCCCTCGGGGTGGCGGATCGCGGCTCCTGCCCTCCAGACGAGGGTGCCGCGGTGGGTGGTGGTGTCCTCCTCGGTGGCGTGACCGGCCTCGATCATGCCGCGGATGAACTTCTCGTCACTGGGCTCCACTTCCCAGCCGAGGGCGTCCGCCCACCAGTCGGCGAGGACGTGCGGGTCGGTGGAGTCGACGGTCACCTGGAACGTGTAGGCCATGAGCGGACCCTACCGCCGCGCGCGGGCGCCGCCGGCGGACATGCCGTCAGGCGGGCCGGCGGCGGCCCGGTCGGCGGGACCGCAGGAAGGCCGCGAAGGTGAGGACCCAGGCGGCGACCGCGATCCACAGCAGTACCTCGCCCAGGGGGCGCAGCCGGGCCACGCCGGTCACGGGGGCGGCGGTGAGGCAGGCGGTGGCGGTCATGCCGAGGGGGAAGACGGTGGACCAGCGGCGGATGTCGTAGCGGGGGCGGGGGCTGCGGACCTCGGCGGTGAGCAGGACGGCGTACCAGAGGAGGGAGAGGGTGAGCGCGGTCAGGGTGGCGGCGCGCAGGGCCGTGTGCGCGGGGCCGGCGGAGGCGGCCGGAGAGCCGCCGAGTTTCGCGGCGGCCAGGGCGGTGATGGCCAGGGCCCCGCCCGCGACCCAGTGGTCGCCCGCGCCGCCGAGCACCTCGCGGAAGTCGAAGCGCCGCAGGGCGAGGGCGTACAGGAGCACGCCCAGGCAGAAGAGGGCCAGTGCGGTCCGGGCGAGCCAGTCGAGGCGGTGGACGGTGGCCAGGGCGGCCGCCAGGACGGCGAGGCCCTGGGTGGCGACGCAGACGAGGAAGACCACCCCGGGCATGCGGCGCCGCCAGTGCCGCACCACGGCGAGGAGCAGCCCGGGCCAGATCAGTGCGGCCAGGACCAGCAGGGCGGCGGCCGCGCCCTGCCGGCCCAGCTGGGAGAGGCGGGTGCCGAGCACGGTGGTGGCGGCGACGGCGGTGAGGGCGGCCGGGGTGTCGGCCTCGGCGCGGAAACGGCCCCGGTCGCAGAGGAGCCGGGCGGTGAAGTCGGCGGCCAGGAGCAGCCAGAGCACTCCGGCGACGGCCAGTGCGGCGAGGGAGAGCCGGCTGCGGCCGGTCAGTCCCAGGCCGACGGACAGGATGGCGGCGGCCATGACGGCTCCGCCCGCGGCGGGCGGGAGCGCGGCCCACCAGGCCCGCAGGGGGCTCCGGCTGCGCATGGGCTCACATTACGCCGCGGGTGCGGAACTGGACGCTGATGCGGGGGCCGACGGCGCGCGCCGTCTTGGGGACGGCGTGTTCCATGGTGCGCTGGCAGGAGCCGCCCATCACCACGAGGTCGCCGTGGCCGAGCGGGAGGCGGAGCAGGGTGGGGCCGCCGTCGCGGGGGCGCAGGGCGAGGTCGCGGGGGTCGCCGACCGAGAGGATCGCGACGAGGGTGTCCTCGGTGGCGGAGCGGCCGGTGCGGTCGCCGTGCCAGGCGACGCTGTCGCGGCCGTCGCGGTAGAGGCAGAGCCCGGCGGTGACGAAGGGTTCGCCGAGTTCGGGGGCGTAGTACCGGCTCAGGGCCTCGCGGGCCTCGGTGAGCACGGGGTGCGGGAGGGGTTCGCCGTCCCCGTAGAAGGCCAGCAGCCGGGGCACGTCCACCCGGCGGTCGTACATCTGCCGCCGCTCGGCCCGCCAGGGCACCTCGGCGGCGAGGTGTTCGAACAGCGCGTCGGCGCCGGTCAGCCAGCCGGGCAGCCGGTCGACCCAGGCGCCGGCCCCGAGCTCCGTGCGCTCCGGCCGGGAGAGCGGGCCGAGCCGGATCTCGTCGGTCTGGTCGAAGAGGGAGGCCTGGAGTGCGTGCATGGCTCCACCCTACTCCCGGATCCGAACACCTGCTCGATTAGCGGGCTCGCGAAACCCCAGTCCCGGGATCTGGCGGGACGGGTCCCCGGGAGGCGATCATGGGCGGGCGCCGGGCCACGAGCCGGGCGCGCCCGCCGCCGTCCCGGCTCCCCTCCCAGGAGGTACGTGTGTCCGTCGTCGCGTCGAGTTGTGCGTCCGGGAGCGCGGAGGTCCCGCTCCTGGAGGAGACGATCGGGGACAACCTCGACCGCACCGTGCGGAGCTTCCCCGGGCGCGACGCCCTCGTGGACGTGGCCGCCGGCCGCCGGTGGACGTACCGGGAGCTGGCCGCCGACGTGGACGCCCTCGCCCTCGGCCTGCTGGACCTCGGGATCGACCGCGGGGACCGCGTCGGCATCTGGGCGCCCAACCGCGCCGAGTGGACGCTGGTCCAGTACGCCACCGCGAAGATCGGGGCGATCCTGGTCACGGTCAACCCGGCGTACCGCTCGCACGAGCTGGAGTACGTCCTCAACCAGTCCGGGATCCGGCTGCTGGTCGCGGCGGAGCGCTTCAAGAGCTCCGACTACGCGGGGATGATCGAGGAGGTCCGGCCGCGCTGTCCCGACCTGGAGTTCACGGTCCTGTTCGACGGGCCCGCGTGGGACTCGCTGCTGGAGCGCGGCCGGCGGGGCGATCCGGCGGCCCTGGCACGGGCGGGGGCCGCCCTGCACCCGGACGACCCGATCAACATCCAGTACACCTCGGGCACCACCGGCTTCCCCAAGGGCGCCACCCTCTCGCACCGCAACATCCTCAACAACGGGTTCTTCGTCGGCGAGCTGTGCGGCTACACGGAGGCGGACCGGGTGTGCGTACCGGTGCCCTTCTACCACTGCTTCGGCATGGTCATGGGCGCCCTGGCCTGTACGAGCCACGGCGCGGCGATGGTGATCCCCGCGCCGGCCTTCGACCCGGCGGCCACCCTGGCGGCGGTCGCGGCGGAGGCGTGCACCTCCCTCTACGGGGTGCCCACCATGTTCATCGCCGAGCTGGCCGCGCCCGGCTTCGACGGGTACGACCTGTCGAGCCTGCGGACGGGGATCATGGCGGGGTCACCGTGCCCGGTGGAGGTGATGAACGAGGTCATCGAGCGGATGGGGATGACCGAGGTGTCCATCTGCTACGGCATGACGGAGACCTCGCCGGTGTCCACGCAGACCCGCGCGGACGACTCGGTCGAGCGCCGGGTCTCCACCGTCGGCCGAGTGGGCCCGCACCTGGAGGTCAAGGTGGTGGACCCGCGGACCGGCCGGACCGTCCCGCGCGGCACCCCGGGCGAGCTGTGCACCCGGGGCTATTCGGTGATGATCGGCTACTGGGGCGAGCCGGAGAAGACCGCGGAGGCCGTGGACCGGGAGGGCTGGATGCACACCGGCGACCTGGCGGTCATGGACGAGGACGGCTACCTGAGCATCACCGGCCGGATCAAGGACATGGTGATCCGGGGCGGCGAGAACCTCTACCCGCGCGAGATCGAGGAGTTCCTCCACGGCCACCCGGACGTCCTGGACGTCCAGGTCATCGGCGTCCCCGACCCGAAGTACGGGGAGGAGCTGATGGCCTGGGTGCGGATGCGCGAGGGGGCCGAGCCGCTGACCGCCGAGTCCGTGCGCGCGTACTGCGACGGCCGGCTGGCCCACTTCAAGATCCCGCGCTACGTCCACGTGGTCGACGAGTTCCCCATGACCGTCACCGGCAAGATCCGCAAGGTGGAGATGCGCGCGATGGCGGCCCGTCTGCTGGAGCGGCACTAGGCCGGCTCCCCGCCGGAACGGTACTCCTCCCAGGTCCACAGGAGCTGGCGCCGGGCCATGACGCCGACCGCGTGGCGGCGGTAGCGGGCGGTGCCGCGGACGTCGTCGATGGGGTTGCAGGAGGCGGCCGCCAGGTCGCCGAACCGCTGGGCGATGGAAGGGGTGAGGGCCTGGCGGGAGTCCCAGAAGCCGCCCTCCTCCAGGGCCGCGTCCAGGAACTCCTCCGCGACCCGGGCCCGGATGGGGGTGGGGGCGGCGGAGCCGATGCCGGTGCGGACCGAGCGGGTGCGCGGGTGCAGGGCGAGGCCGAAGGCGCACACGGCGATGACCATCGCGTTGCGGGTGCCGACCTTGGAGAACTGCTGGGGGCCGTCGGCGACGGGGACGCGGATGGTCCGGATGAGCTCGTCGGGGGCGAGCGCGTTGCGTTTGACGCCGGTGTAGAAGGCGTCGACCGGGATCGTGCGGGAGCCGCGCACGGACTCCGCCTCGACCTCGGCGCCGGCGGCGAGCAGCGCGGGGTGGGAGTCCCCGGCGGGGGAGGCGCAGCCCAGGTTGCCGCCGACGCTGCCTCGGTTGCGGATCTGCGGGGAGGCCACGGTGCGCGAGGCGAGGGCGAGCCCGGGCAGGGGGCCGCGGAGGTTCTCGATGATCCGGGTGTACGGGACGGAGGCGCCCAGGCGGATCACGTCCCCGTCGGTCTCCCATTCCTGGAGGAGGGCGATGCGGTTGAGGTCGAGGAGGTGCTCGGGCCGGCGGTGGTCGAAGTTGATCTCGACCATCACGTCCGTGCCGCCCGCGATGGGCACGGCGGCCGGGTGCTCCGCCTTGAGGGCGAGCGCCTCCTCCCAGTCGGCGGGCCGGAGGAATTCCATGGGCGGCTCTCAATCGTCGTCGGGAGTGCGGCGGCCGGCGGCCGTGGGGCGGTCGCCGGGCGTGCGGCCGACGCCGGCCGTGGGGCGGTCGCCGGGCGTGCGGTCGTCGCCGGGCGTGCGGCCGACGCGGGCCAGGACGAGGACGGTGTCGTCGGTGGCGCCGTCGGGCAGCAGGGCCGTCAGGATGCGGTCGGCCTCCTGCTCCAGCGGTCCGCCGGCCCGGGCCAGTTCGGCGCGCAGGGCGTCGAGGCCCGCGTCGATGTCCTGGCCGCGCGCCTCGACGAGGCCGTCGGTGTACAGGGCCAGGACGGCCCCGTCGGGGAGCTCGGTCCGGACGGACCGAAAGGGGACGCCGCCGACCCCGAGGGGGACGCCCAGGACGTCGCCGAGGGTCTCCACGGTGCCGTCGGGGTGGCGCACCAGGGGCGGGGGGTGGCCGGCGTTGGCGATGCGGGCGTGGCCGGTGGCGGGGTCGTAGACGACGTAGAGGCAGGTGGCCAGTTCGATGCCGGCGTCCCGGGCGCTGGTGTCGAGTTCGGCGAGCAGACCCTCGGGGTCGGGGCTGTGCCGGGCCAGTGCCCGGGCGGTGGTGCGCAGCCGGCCCATGGAGGCGGCGGCCGGCACCCCGTGGCCCATGACGTCGCCGACGACGAGGGCGACCCTGCCGTCGCTCAGGGCGATCACGTCGTACCAGTCGCCGCCGACCTCGGTGGCGCGGCTGCCCGGCAGGTAGCGGTGGGCGACGCTCACGTGCTCGGTCGCGTCCGGGGCGGTGGGCAGCAGGGCGCGCTGGAGGGTGAGGGAGATGTCCTGGACCCGGCTGTAGAGGCGGGCGTTGTCCAGGCACAGGGCGGCGCGGGAGGCGAGTTCGCCGGCCAGGCCGAGGTCCTCTTCGGTGAAGGCGGGACGCGCCGCGGAGCGGCCGAAGACGGTGATGCCCTGGACGTGGCCGCGGGCGATGAGCGGGGCGATGAGGACGTAGCCCACGCCGCTGTCGAGGAGCTGGCGGACGAGGTCCCGGTTGCCGACGGTCCGGGCCGCGAACTCCTCGTCGACGCGGACGCAGAGCGGGCGGCCGGTGCTCAGCATCCGGTGGATGCTGGAGCCCGGCGGATAGGTCACCCGGTCGAGGGCGGCGAGCAGTTCGGGGGCGGGTGGCGGCAGGACGGTGCCGGAGGCGATCCGGCGGGTGATCAGGGGCAGGTCCGGGTCGAAGGCCTCGGACGGGTACATCCACTCGACCATCTCCACCACGGAGCCGTCACAGAACTCCGGCATGACCACGTCGACCAGCTCCCGGGCGGTGGTGTCCACGTCCAGGGTGGTGCCGATGCGGGCGCCGGCCCGGTCCAGCAGGGCCAGGCGCCGGCGGGCCGCGGTGGCCTCCAGCAGGGCCCGCTCCCGGTCGGTGACGTCCACCAGCAGGCCGCCCACGCCGGGCCGGCTGCCGGCCGCCCCGCTGAGGGGGAAGAGGCTGACGGACCGCACCTGGTCCACGTCGGGGCGGCCGGGCGTGCGCATCCCGACCAGGACGCCGACCAGGGGGCGCCCCTCGTCGGCGACGGCGCGCAGCATGCGCCGGAACTCGCCGCCGTCGGCGGTGATCATGATGTCGGCGGTGTCGCGGCCGAGGTGGTCGGAGACCGGGATCCCGTCCATGTCGGCCAGGGCCTGGTTGAGGTGCACGTAGCGCAGGTCCTCGTCGAGCATGACCAGGCCGATGGGGCAGGTCTCGAAGAGGGCGTCGAGGAAGGCGAGGTTCGTCTTCACCCGGTCGAGCTCGTCGCCCCGGCTGGCCAGCGCCATGACCACCGTGCCGCCGGTGTCGCCGGTGTCGCCGGTGTCGCCGGTCACCGGGAAGACGCGGAACCCGCAGTCGAAGACGCTGCCGTCGCGGTGCCGGACGGGCAGCCGGCCGCGCCAGTAGCCCAGGGCCAGGGCCCGCTCCACCAGCCGCTCGGCCGGGCCGGGGCCCTCGGGCGGCTCGGGGAACAGGGCGGCGGCGGGCCGGGACAGCGCGGTGGCGGCCGCGTACCCGAAGAGGTCCTGCGCGCCGGGGCCCCAGTAGCGGACCCCGCCGTGCGCGTCGAGGCCGAGGACGGCGACGGGCACGTGCTCCAGCAGCGACCCCGGCTCGGACCGGATCGGCCCGGGAGCCCGCTCGCCCCCCGGCTGGTCCGACGGCACGAGTGGCCTCCTCTGCCCGGGTCACGCCGCGTGGCCGCCCGCCCGCCCGGAGGCGGCGGCCCCCTTCATTCTGCGCGCCCTGGCCCGGGGCGGCCCCCCGGACACCCCCTAGCCCTTGGAGAGCGGGGTGTTCGCGGTGAGGGTGCCGTCCGTGCCGGAGACGGTCACCGCGTGGCGGACGCCGTCCGGGCCGAGGACCACGGCCTGCCAGGAGCCGGCGCCGCCCTGCTGGGGGATGACGCGCAGGGCCTCGACCTTGCCGCCGGGGACCGCCGCCGCGGCCTTCTGCGCCGCCTGGTCGATCGGCAGCGCGGGCAGCGGGGCGCGGGCCGCCGGGGCCTTCCTCGCGAAGTCCCCGCGCGCGGCGGCGGCGCCGTCGCGGACCTTCGGCTTCTTCGGGTGGGGGCGCTCGCCCTGGGGGCCGCCGCCGTGCTTGCCGCCGTGCTTGCCCTCGTGCCTGCCGTCGTGACCGGGCTCGGACCAGGCCATGCGGCCGCCCTTGCCCATCGCCTCGTGGTGGCCGTGGTGGTGGCCGGCCACCGCCACCGCGGCGGCGCCGCCGCCCACGATCACCGCGGCCGCCGCTCCGGCCACCGCCCAGCGCGCCCCGGCGCCGCGGGGGACCACACGGCCGAGGCGGCCCTTGCGCTGGGCGCCGCCGTCACCGGCGACGGCCTCGGTCTGGGGCTCGGGGCTGTGCTCGGGCTGCGGGATGGACTCTGACATGCGGGACTCCTCGGAAACCACCGGGCACCGCACCCGGCTCGTAGCAGAGCCTGCCGAGCCGATGCTGAAGCCCACCTGAAGCCTGCTGAAGACCCCTTCAGCAAAGCGCCGGCCGGGCCTGAGACCCTGGTCGGCATGCGCGTACTGGTGGTGGAGGACGAACGGCGGCTGGCCGCTGCCCTGCAGCGGGGCCTCCAGTCCGAGGGGTTCTCGGTGGACGTGGCCCACGACGGCCCGCAGGGACTGTGGATGGCCTGCGAACACGACTACGACCTGATCGTGCTCGACATCATGCTGCCCGGTCTCAACGGCTACCGGGTCTGCGCCCGGCTGCGCGCGGCCGGCAACGAGGCCGGGATCCTGATGCTCACCGCGAAGGACGGCGAGTACGACGAGGCGGAGGCGCTGGACACCGGCGCCGACGACTTCCTCTCCAAGCCCTTCTCCTACCTCGTCCTCGTCGCCCGGCTCCGCGCGCTGGGCCGGCGCACGGGCCGCCGCGGCCCGCAGACGCTGCTGCTCGGCGACCTCCTGGTGGACCCGGCGCGCCACCTGTGCTCGCGCGGGGACACGGAGATACGGCTGACGGCCAGGGAGTTCGCGGTGCTGGAGTACCTGGCCCGGCGGCCCGGCGAGGTGGTGGCCAAGCGGGAGATCCTGGAGCAGGTGTGGGACAGCGCCTTCGACGGTGATCCGAACGTGGTCGAGGTGCACGTCAGCGCGGTGCGCCGGAAGATCGACGCACCGTTCGGCCGGTCCGCCCTGGAGACCGTGCGCGGCGTCGGGTACCGGCTGGCGGCCGACGGTGGCTGAGGCCCGGGCGGGGCTCGGCCCGCGCGCCGCGCAGCTCCTGCCGCGCCGGTGCCGGTCACTGCTGCGCCGGCTGCGGCCCACGACCGTCCGGGCGCGGGCCACCGCGGCCGCCGTGGTCGTGGTGGCCGCCGCCCTGGCCCTGGCCTCGGTCGCGCTGCTCGGGCTGCTCCGGGCGAACATGCTGCGCAACGCCGAGCGCGATGCCGAGCAGCAGGCGGCGGCCATCGCACAGCTGGCGTCCGCCGGCCGGCTCGACCGGATGCGGGCGCCCCTGCACGGCGCCGACTTCGTGCAGGTGGTCAACGCTCGCGGCCGGGTGCTGCGCGCCACCCCGAACCTGGCCGGCGTGCCCGCGCTGGGCCCCGCCAGGCCCCTGCGCCCCGGCACGCTCTTCCACACCTGGCGGATCCGTCCGCTCGGCGGCGAGCACCGCCAGCGGGTCGTGCAGGTCACCACCCAGTCCCCCGAGGGCCTGGTCACCGTTTACGTCGGGACCTCGCTGCGGGACGTGGACGCGGCCGACGACACCACCGCCGCCGCGCTCCTCGTCGGCGGGCCCCTGCTGCTGGCGCTCGTGGCCCTGGTCACCTGGCGGGTCACCGGCCGCGCCCTCGGTCCCGTCGAGGCGATCCGCGCCGAGGTCGCCGAGATCAGCGACCGCGACCTGCACCGCCGGGTCCCGGTGCCGGCCACCGGCGACGAGGTCGCCCGGCTGGCCCGGACGATGAACGCCACCCTGGACCGCCTGGAGTCCTCCGGGATCCGCCAGCGCCAGTTCATCGCCGACGCCTCGCACGAGCTGCGCAGTCCCCTGACCGTGCTGCGCACCCAGCTGGAGGTGGCCCTCGCGGTGCGGGACCCCGAGCTGTGGCCGGAGCTGATCAGCGGTGCGCTGGAGGACACCGACCGGCTGGAGCGGCTCTGCTCCGACCTGCTGCTGCTCGCCCGGATCGACGCGGCCCAGCCCGTCGTCCCCGTCCGGCTGGACCTGGGCGAGCTGGTGCGGGACGCGGTGGACGCGCGGCTGGGCGACCGGGTGCCCGTGCGGGTCCGCGCGGAGGCCGGGGTCGAGGTGGAGGGCAGCGAGCTGTGGCTCACCCGGGTGGTCACCAACCTGCTGGACAACGCCCAGCGGTTCGCCGCCGGGCGGGTGGAGCTCACGCTGCGCGCCACGGGCCCGGCGGACGCGCGGACCGCCGTCCTGGAGGTCCGCGACGACGGCCCCGGGATCCCGCCCGCCGACCGGGACCGGGTCTTCGAGCGGTTCACCCGCCTCGACGACGCCCGCAGCCGCGACCACGGCGGCGCCGGCCTCGGGCTGGCCATCGCCCGCGACCTGGCCGCCCACCACGGCGGCACCCTCACGGCCGAGGACTCCCCCGACGGCGCCCGCCTGGTCCTGCGGCTCCCCGCCCTCACTCCGGCCGGCTGAGGAGGCCGGCCGAGGCGCCGCCGGACCGGGGAGGCCGGGACCGACGAAAGCCGGACCGAGGCCGCCCGGACCATCCTCCATTCCACAACTGCTGCCCCTTGTGGCTGTTTCCACAAGCATCTGCTGGCCCGTGTACGAAACGGTCCTCGTGGATGCAGGATGCAAGCATGAATGTACGCACAAAGGACGGCAGCGCCGGGGACCTCGATTACGGAACCATCGGTTCCGGCGATTCCTCCTACCGGCGGCCCGACACCCGTATCGCGCGGTTCATCGCCGAGGCCCTCGGCGACGCCCGCACGGTGCTCAATGTCGGCGCGGGCGCCGGATCGTACGAGAGCGCGGCCCGCGAGGTCACCGCGGTCGAACCCTCGCGGTCGATGCGCGCCCGGCGTCCGGCCCGTCTCACGCGCGCCGTCGACGCCGTCGCCGAGCACCTGCCCTTCGCGGACGGCGAGTTCGACGGGGCGATGACCCTGTTCAGCGTGCACCAGTGGAGCGACGTCACCGCGGGCCTGCGTGAGATGCGGCGCGTCACCCGGGGCCCGGTGGTCGTGCTCACCTGCGCCCCGGAACTGGTCCGCGACTTCTGGCTGCACGCGTACGCCCCCGAGGTCCTGGACACCGAGGCCCGGCGCCACCCGCGCGTCGAGGACATCGCGGCGGCCCTCGGGGGCACGGGCACGGTCCACACCGTGCCGATCCCGCTGGACTGCACCGACGGCTTCAACGAGGCCTATTACGGGCGCCCCGAAATGCTCCTCGACCCGGCCGCCCGCCAGGCCTGCTCGGCGTGGAGCTTCGTCGACGACGGCGTACGCCAGCGCTTCGACGAGGGCCTGCGCCGCGACCTGGACTCCGGCGCCTGGGACGCCCGCTTCGGACATCTGCGCACGCAGAGCACGTACGAGGGCTCGCTGGTCCTGGTCCGCGCGACCCCGGACCCGGTCTGATCCGGAAGGGACGGCCCCGACGGCGGACACCGGCCGTCTCCGGGCCCGCGCCGTCCGCGGCCCGCCCCGGCCGCCCTGACGGGACCCTGACGCGCCGGGCCCGGGTTCATACGGATCGCTGACGCCGGCCGCGCCCGGCCGGCCGTTGAATGGAGCCCGGACAGGACCCGGCCCAGGTGAGGAGCGGCGGTGCGGCGACGTGTGGTGGCAGGTGTGAGCGGGAGTACCGGGAGCCTGACGGCCCTTCACCGGGCCGCCACCGAGGCGCGGTCGCGGGGTGCGGAGCTGTGGGCGGTGCTGGCCTGGCAGGCCCCGGGCGGGGGCCTGGGCAGCCGTGCCTCCTGCGCCTGTTCCCCCTTCCCCGAGTGCCGGACGGCGGCGGTGGAGCGGCTGCGCGAGGCGCTCGACGCGGCCTTCGGCCCGGGCGGCCCCGGCGTCACCCTGGCCGGGCAGGCGGTACGGGGCCTGCCCGGGGCCGTGCTGGTCGACGCCGTCCGGGGCCCCGAGGACCTGCTGGTGGTCGGCACCGGCCGGCGCGGCCGGCTGCTCGGCGCCCTGCGGCCCTCGGTGGGCCGGTACTGCACGGCGCACGCCCCGTGCCCCGTCCTGAGCGTGCCGCCGAGCCCGCTGGAGGCCGAACTGCAGGCCGTGCACCGCCGCAACGTCTGGCGCGTGCCGCTGGACGCCCGGGAACTGGGCCCCTGATCCCCCGGCGGAACCGGCGCCGGCGGAACCCGGTCGGCGATTGTCCGATTCACATCCCGTCATCACGCGGAGGACGAGCTAAGATCACGGCGTGGTCACAGCCCGGTCCCCCCGCCCGCCGCGCGCCCGCTCCTTCGCGGGCCTGCTGCACCTGCTCGGGCTGACCCTGCTGCTCCTCGGCCTGGTCTGCGCGCACGGCACGGGCGGCTCCCACAGTGCGGCCGACCACTCCACCCCGCACGCCTCCGCATCCATCGCCGCCCAGGCCAGTGCCACGGTCCCGGAGGCGGCCGCCGTGGACCGCCACGACCCCGCCCACCCGGTCCACGAGTGCGCACCCCTGCCGCCCCGCGCGGCCTCCGCCGTGGACGCCCCGCCCGCCCCGGCGGCCCCCGTCGAGGGCTGCGCCCGCAGCGGCCTGCCCGCGTCCGCCGTCGCGGCCGGCCCGGCCGCACCGGTGGCGGACACCGCCCCGGCCCGTACGAGAGGCTCTGCCGTCCTCCAGGTGTAGGCCCCGGGATCCACGCCGTCGGCGACCGCGCGCGCAGAACCGTGCCCGGGAGCCGTCCCCCGCGATCCCCGTCACCCCCGCCCGTCCCGGGCCGAGGGGTACGCCCCGCCGCCCGGAGGAACCGTGTCCCCCCATCCCCGCTTACGCCCGCTTCATACCGGTACGTCCCGGTTCATCACCCTGCTCGTCGCCCTGCTGGCCGCGCTGCTGCTGACGGCCCCCGCCTGCTCCTCCCCGGGGCACGCGCACGTCGCGGACGGCTCGCCGGCCGCTGGAGCCGCGCTCCAGCCGGGACCCACGGGGACTGCAGGACACCCGCACCCCGACCCGCCCCACGGCTT
This sequence comes from Streptomyces sp. NPDC029216, assembly GCF_040648015.1. Lineage (NCBI taxonomy): Bacteria > Bacillati > Actinomycetota > Actinomycetes > Kitasatosporales > Streptomycetaceae > Streptomyces > Streptomyces sp. NPDC029216. The sequence goes on from NZ_JBEZWL010000102.1 coordinate 26,478, forward strand.
CGGCTGCTCCCCGTCCGACCCGGCCCCCTCCGGCCGGGCCGGCACCCCCCTGCCGGCCGACGGGGCCCCGGCCCAGGCGGCTCCGGGCCCCGCCCCGGCGGCCGT
>NZ_JBEZWL010000103.1:0-26496 GCF_040648015.1 Streptomyces sp. NPDC029216
GACGGTGCGTCACTCTGTCCAGAACCCGTCCACCCGTGTCCAGAAGCGTCGATGGCCGGCGAAGCAGGTGCTCAGGACGGACGCGGAGCGCCGAGCTCACCGGCGGGCGGCCAACATGTTTTCTCATCTGCTGCGGGAACGGCACCTGCCACCGTCGCGGAGTATCAACGCAGCGCGAGCAGATGTCAGCCGCCGCCTCGGACCACGGCAAGCGACTCACTCGGTGTTCGAATTCCCAGTGTGCTGAGGTGCCTCCCGAAGTGGCGGTCGGGTGCGGGCCGCCACATAGCCGGTCAGGGCGGCGAGGCCGAGGCACAGGGGCGAGTACAGGACCAGGTCCCAGTGGCGGTGGGCGGGCGGGACGTCGCCCAGGGCGAGCACGTCGGCGGCCAGGCCGGCGACGCCGCGCGCGCCCAGCACGCCGGAGACCGCCCACAGCCCCGCCCGCCGCAGCGCCGCGGGCCCCACGGCCGGCACCAGCCGGGCCCCGTCGAGCACCAGGTATCCCGCCGCGGCGAGCAGTCCGGCGACCCCGAACGTCAGCTCCGGGGACGGGAGTCGGTCTTCCGTGACGCCGACCACGATCTCCGCCATCCGGGCCCGGGACTCCAGCGGCCAGGGGGTGAAGACCCAGGCGGCGTGCAGGGCGCCGGCGGCGATCAGCGCTCCGGCGGCGGTGGTCGCGGCGGCGCGGGTGGCGGTGTCGGGTCCGGCGGGCGCGGTGGCGCCGGCGCCCGGTTCGCCGGCTCCGGTCGTGCCCCCGGTGGTCAGGACGGACATGGGTGGTCCCCTTCCCCACAGCAGTTCCATACAGTGCTGTATGGATAATCCGTACAGTAGCGTACGGACATGGCGAAGGGCAGAGTGACCAGGGACGACTGGACGATGGCGGCGCTCAGGGCACTGGCCCGGGGCGGGGTCGGCGCCGTGGCGGTGGACGTGCTCGCCAAGGAACTGGCCGTGACCCGCGGCAGTTTCTACTGGCACTTCAAGAACCGCGAGGCCCTGCTGGTGGCCGCCCTGGAGACGTGGGAGCGGCTCGCCACCGGGGAGGTGATCCGCGCGATCGCCGCGGAGCCCGATCCGATGCAGCGGGCCCGGGCGCTCTTCGCCGAGGCCCTGGGCGCCGAGGAGGTCGCCGGGCTGGAGCCGGCGATCGTCGCGCAGGTCGACCACCCCGCCGTCGCCGAGGTGCTCCACCGGGTCACCCGCACCCGACTGGCCTTCCTCGCCGAGATCTTCGGCGACCTGGGGCTCGCCCCCGCCGATGCCCGGCGCCGGGCGGTGGCCGCCTACTCCGCGTACCTGGGGTGGATCGAGCTGCGCCGCGCCGCGCCGGAAGCCGCTCCGGAGACCGCCGTCGAGGGTCCCGGAGCGGCCGAGGCACTCACCCACCTGGTCGACCTGCTGACCGCGGGGATCACCGCCGCGGAGTGACGGTCACCGGTAGCCCCTCGTCGCGGGATCGACGGTCACCAGTACGGTCCGCGCCGACCGCTACCGGACCGGAGCCTGGAGCCGCGCTCCCAGCGTGTCGAGGCCGTGGCGCAGCCGGCGGAAGTAGGTGGCGCGGCTGAGGTGGAGGCCGCGCGCCACCTGGTGGTGGGTGCGGGCCCGGCCGAAGTAGTAGGCCTGGAGGATCCGCCCGGCCTCCGCCTCCGCCTCGTCCTCGCTCAGCGCGAGTCCGTGTACCGCCTCGTACAGCCAGCCGCGCAGGGCCGCCGGCGTCGGGGTCCGGGCCAGGGCGAGCAGGGGGCTGGCCGCCAGGGCCTGGGGGTCCCGGATGCGGGCCAGCGCCTTGGCGATGTGCTCGCCTACGTCCCGCACCGGGCTCCCGCCGAGCCGGGCGAGCCAGCGCGGTAGTTGGGCAGGGGCGAGGTCGCTGCTGAAGACCTCAGGGGGCCGCCCGCAGCGGAAGACGTCCTCTCCGACGATGCCGTGCGTACGGAAGCCCAGGCCGTGCACCAGCGTCCGATAGTCGGGGCTGGCGGTGGAGATGACCAGCCGTCCGGCGCCGACGGCCTCGCGGAGGATGTGCCGTAGCAGGTGGGCGTGGACGGCCCGGTCCGAGCAGTACGCCGCGCCCAGGAAGAGCCCTCCGGCGGCGAGTTCCCCGGTGTGCTGCTGGAGCAGCGGCTCGGTGGAGTCCGCGGTGCGGTCGCCGATGGTGAGCAGGCTCGTCAGGCCGACCGGCTGGCCCCCGCCGTCGCAGACCAGGTGGAAGGCCGAGATCTCCTCGGCGGCCCAGCGCTCGGCCAGCCGGTCCGTGCGGCCCGGGTCCAGGCCGCCGGCCAGGGCCCACTCGCGCATCAGCCGGCCGATGTGGCCGGCATCGGCGTCCGTGGCGGTGCGGAAGCACGGGGCGCGGTGCGCCGCGGGGAAGAGCTCCTGCCGCAGCAGCGGATCACCCGTCAGGAAGAGGCTCTGCTCGACGAGTTCACGGCGGGTGGCGGAATCCTGGGCGCGGTCCAGCTGGGTGAGCCGGTAGCCGGCCGCGCGGGTGCGGGCGGCCTCGTGGGCCACCGGCTGCCGCCACCGGTAGGCGAGTTCGATGACGTGGCGGTACGGCTCGGCGAGTCCCAGCCCGAGCCACCCCCGGGTGACGATGCTCAGGTCCGCGAGGTCCGTGAAGAGTTCGGGCCCGCCGGCCAGCATCTTCTCGTCGGCCCTCCCGACGGTGGCCAGCAGCCGGAGCATGTGTCGTCGCCGTCGGCCCGGCAGTTCCCGCCCGAGCCGTTCGAGGATCTCGGTGGCGAGGAGGTCCGCCACCGCGCCGGGCGAGTGCGGCAGGGTCCCGGCGCGCAGCGCCCGCTGTGCGGCCTGCGCGAGGAGCGGCAGGCCGCCCGCGAGGCGTGCGGTGAGCTCGCGGCCCTCGGCACTCTCGACGCCGGCCGTGATCTCCTCGTCCGGCAGCGGCGGGACCGCCACGGTGACGGCGTTCGGGGGCCAGTCCTCCAGGTCGTCGGCGAGCGGGCGACGGCTGACCACCAGCAGCCGGGCCGCGGAGACCAGCGCCCCGCGGACCTCCTCCCGCCGGCGGGGACCGTCCGCGCCGTCCAGGACCAGCAGCCCGTCGAGGGGGACGAGCCGTGCCCCCGCAAGGGCGGCGGCCGCCTGGGGCAGGTCCAGGTGCACGGTGCGGGCGGCGTCCAGCGCCGAGGCGAGGCGCGACTTCCCGGACCCCAGGGGGCCGGTCAGATTGACCAGCGGGTGTGCGGCCACGGCCGACCGCAATTCCTCCAGGACCGCCCGCCGCGACCCGTGGATTTCACTCATCCCGCACCAGAGCCCCTCATGATCTTCACCGGCAGCGTCAGGACGATACCCAGCGGGCCGCTCGGGCGTCCGGCGATCCATCAGATTGCCTGTGCGGTAGCTGTGTTGAGACTTCCGTGAGACTGCCGCGGCCCGTCCGGTCGGTAGCGTCGTCCTCACCGGAATCCGGACGGGCCCGACCCCTCCGGGTCTCCTTTGTCAGGTGCACCTCACGCACGACACCCATGGGAAGGACCCGACCATGAAGTTGGCCCGTACCTTCGCGGCTGCCCTGATGGCCGTGATCGTGGCCTTGTTCGTGACACCCTCCGTGGCCGGCGCCACCACGCTGCCCACCACGGACAAGTACTTCACCGGCGAGGGTGACGGCCCGTACAACCTCGTCCAGCAGATGGCCACCGACAACGCCTACGCGCAGGCCACGGCGCAGGGGTACCCGTCCGCTCTCTGCCACATCACCCAGGGGCCCACGCCGCCCATCCTGATCTGGGGCGAGACCTACCAGTCCTTCGTGAAGATCCACTGCTTCCCGCCGCCGCCGGAGGGCTCCGGCCCGATCATCGCCGTGCCCAACGGCAAGTGCGTGGACGTCAAGGACGGCAGCACCCAGGACGGCGCCATCGTCCAGCTCTACGGCTGCCACGGCGGCAACAACCAGATGTGGGTCCTGGAGCCCGACAAGACCATCCGCTCCATGGGGCACTGCCTGGACGTCCAGTACGCCAAGACCGAGAACGGCTCGCGCCTGGGCCTGAACTCCTGCCACGGCGCCGCCAACCAGCAGTTCGAGCTGCTGCCCGGCGGCAAGCTGCGCAGCGTCCACTCCGGCAAGTGCGTGGACGTGGCCGTCACCTGGTTCTCCACCCGCCTCGTCATCTGGGACTGCTCGGACGCCCGCCCGTACCAGAACTGGCGCGGCTCGGCCCTCGGCCTGTGATCCCACACATCCCCTGAGCGCGGCCCCCGGCCCCCGAGATGCCGTTGGTTAATCCGGGGCCTGCGTGACGTCGGCCTTCAAGACCTGGTTGTGGTCTTGAAGGCCGACGTTGTCGTATGGGGAGGGTGTCGATATCGATGCAGCCGACGGAGCCGGGGAGGTCCCCGCTGAGACGGCGCGGGTGGCTCAGGCCGCCTTCCCGAAGGGCAGCCTGGCAATCCGGCTCCGGGACGACCTGGGGATGCTGTTCACCGATGGGCAGTTCTCCGGATCTGGCCGCAGTTCCGTGAATCCCCAGGTCAGAGCGTGGGCGCAGAGCTGCTCGTCCTGCGCGGCTCTCGGTCGGAATCCCGACCTGGCATCACCACTGATCCAGCATCATCTGGGCGTCCTCGACGCTGTTCCAGAACGGGCGACCCACGACATCAGCGAGCGCCCGCGCCAGCGCAGGACTGTAGACGCCTCGGACCCGGAGGTTCTCCAGGAAGTCCCTACGCATCACGACCGCGATGTACCGGTTGAAGCGGCCGCGGTGACGCCCCACCACGTACAGCCGGTCACTCCAATCCCAGTGCGGGGGCACCACCCAGACCTTGGCGCCGGGAGCGAAGTGTTTCGTCCCACGGCGGACCTCCAGCCCGCCGTAGCCCTGCACGGTCACCTGAACAATATTGGCCACAATGCCGATGCCCAGAAGCGCCGGGTCGGATTCCGCTGCGAGTTCCTCGGTCATCCGGGCATGGTGGCCCGGTCACCGCGCCGGCCGCACCCGGTTTCCGGCGGCGGCCGGCGCACGGCAGCTCAAGCCCGGAACGAGATCCTTCACGGAACTGCGGCCAGAGCCCTGAGCAGCCTGTCGGGTCAGGTGGTGAGAGCGTGCCCGGTCGTTGAGTCGACATGCTCAGGGATCTCGTCGTGGCGATCACCCACAGTGGGTGTCCCGGTGGGCTCGAACATGAGGATTGCGGCGCCAGACGGAGCGTACGGCTTGTGCTCTGTGCCTCGGGGAACGGTGAAGACCGCCCCCTGCGGGAGTAGGACAGTGCGCTCCCCGTCGGGCTCGCGCAGGGAGATGTGCAGTTCGCCGTCGAGTACCAGGAAGAACTCATCGGTGTCGTCGTGGACGTGCCAGATGTGTTCGCCCTCGACCTTGGCGATGCGGACGTCATAGTTATTGACGCGCGTGACGATGCGGGGGCTCCACAGGGCATCGAAGGAGGCCAGAGCCTTGCTGAGGGGGATGGGTTCGCTACTCATGGGTTCATCCTGAGCCGTTTCGCATGGCCGCCGTGAGTGCTAGGAATTGCACATGGCGAAAGAATCCTCGCACGCAGCTAACGCGGCGGGCGTACACCGGGTCGTCGTGATCGTGGACGAGAACTCGAACCCCTTCGAGCTCGGGTGCGCGACCGAAGTCTTCGGCCTGCGCAGACCGGAGATCGGCCGTGATCTCTACGACTTCAGGCTCTGTTCCCCCGAGCCCCGCACCCTAATGCGAGACGGATTCTTCACGCTCACGGGAGTCGCCGACCTGGAAGCGGCCGACGCGGCGGACACCTTGATCGTCCCCAACCGTCCGGACACCGAAGTCCCCCGCCGTCCCGCCGTACTCGATGCCGTCCGCCGGGCACACTCCCGCGGTGCGCGCCTGGTCGGCTTCTGCAGCGGCGCCTTCACACTGGCCGAGGCCGGAGTCCTCGACGGGCGCCGAGCCACCGCCCACTGGCAGTGGGCGGATTCCTTCCAGGCCCGCTTCCCCGCTGTCCAGCTCGAAACAGACGTGCTGTTCGTGGATGACGGTGACATCCTCACCGCGGCAGGAAGTGCAGCTGCGCTCGATCTTGGGCTGCATGTGGTCCGACGCGACTACGGCGCGGAGGTCGCCAACTCTGTGAGCCGGCGGCTGGTCTTCGCGGCGCACCGGGACGGTGGGCAGCGGCAGTTCGTGGAACGTCCCATGCCCGACCTGCCGGACGAGTCCTTGGCGCCTGTCCTGGTCTGGGCTCAGGAACGGTTGGACTCACCGCTCACTGTGTCTGGCCTTGCGGCGCGTGCGGCGGTCAGTCCGGCGACTCTGCATCGCCGCTTCCAGGCGCAACTGGGCACGACGCCGCTGGCGTGGCTGACGGGGGAACGGCTTGCCCTGGCGTGCCGGTTGATCGAGCGAGGTGAGTCCCGCTTCGAGGTGGTCGCGCGACGCAGCGGGCTTGGCACCGCTGCCAATCTGCGCACACTGATGCGCCGCGCGACCGGCATCACACCGTCGGCGTACAAGCGCCGGTTCGGGCCGGAGGCGAACTGACAGCGGGTATCCCCTAGCGAAGAATCACGTGTCCTTCAGCGTCTGCTGTCGCCGGGTGCGAGCAGAGGCCAGCAGGCATATAACGCGGTCTTCGGCGGGTAGACGCCGCGCGTGCAGCTTCGCTTCCCCGGTCCACTGCGGCTTCATCCCGCCCGGCCCGGTGCTGGAGACCCTGGCCTACGACAAGACGCTGCTGATGGCCCTGCGCGAGGCCACCGGCATCCCCCGGCGGATCCCGCGCAGTGGTGCCGTCGTCCTCTACAAGGAAGGCGACTTCCAGGGCCTGCACACGGACTCGGTGAAGTCCACCGTGACCGTCGCCCTCGCGCTGAGCACGGACCTACCGCCGATGGGCTGGGCCCCCGACCTGATGGGGCCCTTCCCCGACCGCCTGGGGGAGGTTGTCGGCGAGCACGGCGTGTTCCCCGACGGGCAGGGCTTCACGACCCTGGCCCACCCCTACGGTGACGGCAGTGTCCGGGCGTATGGAAGCGGCCCCGTAGGGCCTGCAACGGATCGCCGACCGGCTTCCGAGGCCTGACCTGCCGCTTCCCGTACCCGTTCCACGCCCGCCACAGGCCAGAGCCAGACACGGCCGGGCCGGCCCCATGCGAGGCGCGGCAGATTCCCAGATCTGGGAATGGTGCCGCCCTGGTGCTACACGTGTCCCATATCTGGGAACGCCCTGGTCAGGCGCCTCCCGATAGCGGGGGTTCAGGGAGGTCGCCGCGAGGCCCTTCGGTCGGCCGTGCCACAATCCCCTGACCCGCCCCCCGACCACCCGTCCGCGCGCCGCCCTCCACCGGGTGCTCGGGGCGGAGGAGCCCCCGGTGGTACTGCCCCCTTACGTGCTGGGTACCGGACCTGGCCCGGGAACGCCCTGTCGGAGCGGGCTATCGGCTGACCGGCTGGCCGGGCTGGGTGTGGCCGGCGGGGTCGCGATCGCAGCGTCGGCGGGAGTCGACCTGCTCGTCACGACCGGAGCCGACCTCGTGATCGACTCCGTCCTGAGCAGGGCGCTCCGCACGAAGGACTGACCGCTTCGGGTGGGATTCCTGGTTCCGATGGCGGCAGACGAGGCGCCATCTCTACGCTCGAACAACACGGGACCGGCTGCGGCCGGCCACGGACGAACTGGTGCAGGAGAGTACGTGCTCACCGAAGGCAAGCTGGTACGGGACCGGATTCCTCAGATCATCCGCGCGGACGGCGCCGAGCCGGAGACCTATGTGGCCGGCCCGGCCGAGTACCGGCAGCGGCTCCGCGCAAAGCTCGCCGAGGAAGTCGCGGAGTACCTGGAGGCGGACGAGACCCACGCCCCCGAGGAGCTCGCGGATGTCCTCGAAGTCGCCTTCGCGCTCGCGGCCGACCTCGGCGTCGATCCCGCACAGCTGGAGAAGCTCCGCGCCAGCAAGGCCGCGGAGCGCGGCGGGTTCGCGGAGCGCATCGTCTGGACCGGCAACCGCTGACCTGCGGTGCCGGTCCCACAGCATCCCTACAGCTCGGGCTTGGCCAGCACGATGTGGCTCACCTCGGGCAGGGGCGGCCTGGCCGCCCCCACCGCGGGGGCGAGGCCGGCGTGGCGGGCGAGCGCGGTGGTCTCCGCCGCGCTGATGCCGCGCTGGAAGGTCCGCTTCCCCTCGCTCGACCAGTAGCCGTCGTGGTGGGCCGTCCAGCTGCCGGCGGTGGCCTTCGTGATCTCCCCGGGGGAGCGGGTGACGACCACGACGTGTCCGCCGGGGCGGGTGACCTGCAGGCTTCGGCGAATACCCTGCTCGTGTACTGGGCTCCGTGGTCGGTGTGCATGATCGATCCGGCAAGGCTGCCGCGGGTTCGGACCGCTGCCGCCAGGGCGTCGGTGACGAGGTCCGCGCGCATGTGGTCGGCGATCGCCCACCCGGCCAGACGGCGTGAGGCAAGGTCGATGACGGTCGCGAGATAGCAGAACTTCCCGCCGTCGATGGGCAGGTAGGTGATGTCGCCGACGTACTTCGTGTTAGGGCTTTCGGCGGTGAAGTCGCGGCCGATCAGGTCCGGTGCCTTGGCTGCGGCCGGGTCGGGGACGGTGGTGCGATGCCGGCGGCGCAGGCGGACTCCGCGCATCTGGCAGAAGGGCTTCGCAAGCGGTCCGTCTCCACGACCCTCGTTCCGTCGCCCGCCTGACCGCCCGCGAAGCACTCAGCGGGTTGACAGACAGCATTAGGAATCGATGGCACAGGACATGGACGTAGCTCGTGACCCTGAGTACCTGAAGACGACCGCGCGAGCGGTTGCTGGCTTCAAGAGCGCGTTGGAGGAGTTTCTCTCCCTCCACGTGACCAACCTCCACTTCGCCCGTGGCCTGGCACCGGCTGAGATCCCCCGGGATGATGCCGACCCCATAGAAATCAAGGAGCTGCGCTCGAAGGTGGCCCTTGCCTACACGAACGGCTTCACCCAGCGTCGCCAGTGGTCCTCACGGTGGTAGCCAGCCGCTGCCCATGCCTGCTGCGCCCTCTCGTTCGCTTCCAGCACCATCGCGTCACCCCGCCGGCCCCCGACCGCGAGGAACCTCCGTTCAGCCGCGTCGAGGAGCGCCTTGGCGATCCCCTGCCGACGACGGGAGGGAAGCACGGCCAGTCGATACAGGGAGGCTCGCCAACCATCCCAGCCGGCAATCACGGACCCTACGAGGAGCCCGTCAGACTCCGCGAGGATCAGAGCGTCAGGGTCACGTCCGATGAGCCGGGTAACGCCGTCCACGTCGTCCGTGATGGACGTGCCCTCCGCTGCTTCTTTCCAGAAGCTGAGCACGGTCTCGGCATCGGCCGCAGTGGCGGTCCGTATGTGCAGGTCGATCATGTCCCGGAGCCAAGCACGCCCGGCGGCTGACCCGCTACTGACTTTCACCCTAGGTTCGGTGGCGTGGCGTCCACGCTCTGGGGGCAGTCCCGCCTGGCAGCCTGCACATTGAGAACTGCCGTGCGGACGTCATGGTTGGGGTGACCTGGGAGGCGATCGGAGGGGCCCTGGGCTGCTCCCGCCAGTCCGCCCACGAACGCTACGCCCACCACGTCAAGGAGCAGCCCTGGCCGTGGCCGGCCTTCGACGCCGTCAGCACGCAGGGCACCACACCCACCGCATCCGGGGAGAAGTGACGGAGCAGCACATCGGGCCGGAGGCGCCGGCCTGCGACGGGTGCGTGGCCGATCGGGCCACGGGCGAGATCCGCGTCCTGGAAGCACACGTTCCATGCGGTCATCCTGCCGGCACGGACAGGGGCCCCGCCGCCGGCGGGGCCCCTGTCGTGGTGACGGCGTCGTCCGTAGTGCTCGGATCAGGCGTCGGACCCCGGGAGGGGCCGGGGGGCGGTCGCTGCGTCGGGACCCGGGGCGGGCGGAAGCGGACGGCGGGAGTTCTCGTCCTGTTCGACGGCGCGGGCGATCTCGTCGAGCAGCGCCCGCGCCGACTCGGCCCCGGAGGCGTTCGTACCGTCTACCGTGATCACGGTGCGCCCGCCCTGGCGGTCCTTCTCCCAGGACACCGAGAAGCGCCCCGCCCGCAGCCGGATCCAGGACTGCACCACGGCGCCGAGCGCGATCAGCCCAGCCGCGCCCACCTCGGCGATCAGCCCGTACAGGTCTCCGCCCAGGGTGCCCGGCCGGATCGGTACGTGCAGTTCCTCAACGCGTCCCAGGGTCGGCTCGGCGTCGAGCATGGCCGCGAGATCGCGCCAGTCGTCGGCCTCCACCGAGTCGGCGGGCGCGTCCGAGGTGAAGCTGATCCTCATGTCGATCCTCCGGTGTCGTGTGTGTGTCGTGGTGCGTGTGCGTTCGCGAGGTCTGGCTACCGTGTGGGGCCGCAGGCGGAGCCCAAGGTGCCGCGGCCCCCGTAGCCGAGCCAGCGGGCCTCGGCCTCGTCCCCCGTCGGGACCGGCGTGGCGCACAGGGCCGTGACGAGGGCCCTGCGGGACAGGTCGGAGACGAGCACCGGTCCGTCCGCGACGCCGACCGCGAGCCCGTCCGACGCGGACAGCGCGAGGGCCGTCACCCGGCCGGTCCGCCGGGGCAGTGCCGCCAGCGCCCGCCACTGCCCGCCGTCGGAGCGTCGCCACAGCCGGACGGTGCCCTGGTCGTCGCCGGTCGCGGCGAGGGCGCCGTCGGGGGAGAGGGCGAGCGCCGTCGGGACGAGGGCGGGGATCCCGGGACCGGTCCAGGTGTCCTTGCCCGCCCGGGGGAACGCGGCGACCCGCGTGAGGTCGCCGCCCACGGCCAACGCGCCGTCGGGGCCGGCCACCAGGACGGAGTCCGCCGGTGGCGACGACCCGTTCTCGTCGGGGGCGCGGGGTGACGTGGGGTCGGTGAGGTCCCACCAGGTGCCGGTGAACCCCGTACGACCGTCGGGAACGACGGCCACCGGAGCATCGCGCGCCCCCTTGTCCGGAGCCGACGACAGCAGCACCGGACGGGCGGGCGCGCCGATGTCCCACCACTCGACGGTCTCGTTCCCGGTCCGTACGGACAGGCGCGCCGCGCCGAAGGCGACGGCCGCGCGCGCACCCGGCACCACGGCCACCGGTCCTGCGGCTCCCGCGTCGAGGGAGTTCCACAACTCGACCCCCCGCCCCCGGACCACCATCAGGGTGCGCCCGTCCGCAGCGAAGGCCAGGTCCCGCACCCGCTGTCCGTTCGCCGCCGCGAGACCGGCGGGAATCGGCACGGCCTCGCCGGTCACCGTCCGCACCGAGACCGCCCCGTCCCCGCCGCCCACGGCCAGGGCCTGCCCGTCCGGCCGGTAGGCCACCGCGGCGGCGGATTCCACCGGAGCCGCGCCGACGGCGCCCGGCTGACGCAGGGCCCGGGTGTCCCACAGCCGCGCCGAGGCCGCGTCCGAGACCAGGAGCCGGTCCCCGTCCCGCAGGAAGGTGATCAGCCGCGCCGCGCCCTGCCCGGCGGTCTGACCCAGCAGCGTCGGGGCGGGCTCGTGGACGTCCCAGACCTGGACGCCCTCGGTACGGGCCACGGCCAGCAGCCGGCCGTCGGGCGACAGCGCGGGCGAGGCGGGTCCGGGTCCCGCGGAGACGGTCCGCGTGCGGCGCGGTTCCCCCGACAACGACCACACCTCGGTCGTGCCGTCCTTCCGTGCCGCGGCCAGGTTGTTCCCGTCGGGCGTGACGCCGGGCAGGCCCACGTACGGGCCCGACGAGCCCGGCAGCACCTGGGCGGCGCCCTCCGTGCCGTCCTGGGCCACCCGACGCACCACCAACCGCCCCTGCGCGTCCTGACCGGCGAGCACCCTGCCGCCGGCGCCGTAGCCGACCCTCTCGCCGGCGAGCGTCCGTACCCGGTCCGGCCGCGCCGGGTCGACGGACACCAGACGGGTGGAGCCCTCGCCGGTGAGGGCGACGGTGGCGGAATCGTGGGAGAAGCTGATGCCGCCCCCGACCCCGCCGGGCACCTCCAGCCGACGGACGGGTTCCGGACCGGGCCGTGCGGCGTCCCAGAACAACAGGGCGCCGCCAGAGGCCACCACGATCCAACGCCCGTCGGGGGAGAAGGCCACGTCCGCGATGGGACTCCGGGGACTCAGCGCGGCGACGGACCTGCCGGCGTCGACGTCCCACACCTGGGCTCGGTCATCCGAGGCCAGGGCCACCAAGGGGCGGTCGGGCGCCACGGCGAGCGAGGTCGCGGCCGGCAGGTCCGGCCCGTCGCCGGCGGAACGCGTCGGCCGCAGGCCGGAGTTCGCGATCAGCGCCGCCCACGACTCGTCGGTGTGGGCGCTGCCCTCCGACTCCACGGCCAGTCGTCCCGCAAGCAGCGGATCGACATGGCGCAGCGCCAGCGCCGACGCGGCCAACTGCCTGGACCGTCCGGCCCCCGCGTCGGCCGTGGCCCGCTCCTGTGCCCGGTGGGCCACCCAGCCCAGCACGGACGCCGCCGCGAGCACGACGGCGGACGTCGTCGCGCCGAGCAGCAGCAGACGGCGTCCGGTGCGGGCACGGCGGGTGGCCGAGCGTTGGCTGCGCACCGAGGCGTCGAGGAACCGCAGGGCCTCCGCACCGACCTCCAGCCGTGTCCGGTCCGCGGTCAGCTCCAGGGCCCGGGCGAGTGTGTGGCCCCGGTAGAGGTCTGCCTCGTGCTCGCCGGCGGCCCGCCAGGCCGCCGCCGCGTCCGTCAACTGGGCGTGCCGCGAACGCCATTCGGGGTCGTCGGCCAGCCACCTGCGCATGAGGGGCCAGCTCTGGAGCAGGGCCTCGTGGGCGGGTTGCACGGCTTGCCCGTTCTGGGTGAGCAGGCCGGCGCGCAGCAGCAGGTCCAAGAGGGGCGGTGTGTGGCGCTCGCCCAGTTCCCGTACGAGCGTGTCGCGGTCCACGGCCTGGCGGAAGGGCGGCACGCCCTCCAGGGGGCGGCCCGGACGGATCGTGCGCAGCAGCAGTTGCTGGGCGACGAGCCGTTGGTTCGGATCGAGGCCGCGCAGGACCGCGTCGGCGGATTGGGTGACGGCGCCGGCGATGCCGCCCGAGGCCCGGTAGCCCCCGACGGTCAGCACGCCGTCGACGCGTCGCTCCCAGGTCGCCGTGAGGGCCTGGGCGAGGTGGACGAGGCCGGTGCCGACGGTGGCGGTGCGCTCCGGGCCCGCGGGGTCGAGGCCGTGGCCGAGGTCGGTGAGGATGAGGTCGACCAGGCCCGGTTCGATGCGCAGGTTCTCCTGCCGGGCGGGTTCGGTGACGGCGGCCCGGATCTCGCGGGGTGACAGGGGCGGCACGACGAACTGGCGCTCCGTCACCGCCCGCACGAGTTCAGGGCGTTCGGCGCAGGCGGCGAAGGAGTGTGCGGTGAGGGAGAGCAGGACGGTCAGGGGGGTCCGCGTCCCCGGTGAGCCGCCGACGGCGGCGAGCGCGGTGAGCGCGCGGATGAACGCGGTGCGCTCCTGTTCGTCCTCGCAGAGGTTGAACGTCTCCTCGAACTGGTCCACGATGAGGGCGAGTCCGGCTCCCGGGCGGCTCGACAGGTCGGCCACCGCGTGGGGTTCGTCCACGAGCAGCCTTCCGAGGGGCCCGGCGGGCAGCCGCGTCGGTCCGGTCAGGGCCTGCGCCAGCGCGTCGAGGGGGTGGGCCGTCGGGGCGAGGAGTACGGGCTCCCAGCCGAGGGGCGTGTCGGCGTCGCGGGCGTCGCGGCGCAGGGCGGGCAGGAGGCCGGCGCGCAGGAGCGAGGACTTGCCGACGCCGGAGACGCCGAGCAGGATCAACGGCAGGCCGGGCCGGTCGGGGGCGGTGAGGGCCGTCACGAGGTCCGCGCTCACCTGTTCGCGGCCGTGGAACCAGCGCCGGTTCGACTCGTGGAACGCGGCGAGACCGGGGTAGGGGCAGATCCCCGTGTCCGGCGGTCGGGGCGCGCTCTCGCGTCCGGGCACGAAGGCCCTGTTGCGGGCCAGCGCGAACCAGCCGGTGGTGCTGTCCTGCTGGACTCGGGGCTCCAGCCCGCGCCCGGCCAGCCGGCGCCGTACGTCCTCCAGGGTGAGATGGGCCGAGGCCATCGGATCGCCGTCGTCGAGCAGGGCGAGCAGTTCACCGGTGAACGTGGTGTGCGCGGCGTGCGGCGGTGCGAGGGCCACCTCGTCGCGGGCGGCGGCGGGTAGCAGGTAGTGGCGGTTCAGCCCGGTGAAGGGGACGTCTGCGGCGCGACCGCCGTGGCAGCAGTCCAGGACGGTGATGAGTCGCCCCGGCTTGTGCCTGCGGACCAGGTCCAGGACCTGGCCGAAGGAGAGCGTGTTGTAAGGGAGGGTGTCGTGGTCCCCCGTGGTGGCGCGGGTGCACAGGCGCAGCTCGTTGCGACGGTCGACCAGGCCGTGGCCCACGTAGTACAGCAGCAGGGTGTCGTGGGCGGCGCGGGCGGCCTCCAGCACCGCGCGGGCGAAGGTCTCCGTGTCCGGCGGGTCCTCCAGCACCGTCATCCGCTCGGGCGTGACCCCGCAGTGTTCGCGCAGGGCGGCGGCCAGGTCGGTCAGGGTCCGGTGCACGGCGGGGACGGGCGGCAGGGCGTCCGGGGCGGGGCTGAACCCGCTGCCGATCAGCAGGACGTGGCAGCCCTCGGCGGCCAGCCCGAGGTCAACGGTGCTCAACGCGTTCCTCCTCGGTTCGGGGACGGACGGCCCGCGCCCGTGCGGCCGGGGCACGTGCGGGCAGCGCCCGTGCGGGCAGGGCCCGGGCCGACAGGGTCCTCGGCAGCAGGACGCGGGTGGCCGAGACCAGCAGCCACAGCAGGCGTCCGGGGCGCAGCGCGTCGCGTATCGACTCGGCCGACAGCCAGGCCAGTTCGGCGTCCTGCGGCCCCATCGCCTCGAACGGGGACCCGGCCGTCGTCTCGGCGGCGGTCGGTTCGCAGAACCGGGCGCGGGTGGCGAGCCGGGCCAGGGAGTCGGCGGAGGTGCGGACGGCGGCCACCGGCTCGGCGCTCGACAGCAGCCGGGCGGATTCCACCAGGGTGTGGGAGGGGTCGGGTGGTGCGGCGCCCGCTGTGTCGAAGGCGTGCAGGGCGTCCTGCCAGGCGGCGAGCACCCGCTGCGCGGGCGTGCCCTTACGGCGTCCGGCGCGACGGCGCAGCACCGGCCCTACCAGGACCCACCAGATCCGGCCCGCCACCCCACCCGCGACGAGTGCCGCCGCGGCCACCATCACCCACGTGCCCCAGGTGGCGTCGGACGCCGGGCCGAGCCCCCGAGCCGCCCCGGGCGGTGTCACCGCGGGGGAAGGGGCCGTGCCCGACGGGCCGGGCGCGGGCGAGGGCGACGGCGAGGGCACCGGTCGGGGCGCGACCGGACTCGGTTCGGGGCGTACGTCCTCCTCGGCGAGCGGGGTCGTCGCGGGCACGGGCTCGAACGGCAGCCAGCCGACGCCCTCGAAGGCGACCTCGGTCCACAAGACCGCGTCCCGACCGTGCACGGTGTGCGGGCCCGCTCCGGCCTGGACGCGGAACCCGACGACGATCCGGCAGGGCAGGCCTTCGAGGCGGGCGGCGAGGGCGTAGGTGGCCGCGAAGTCCACGGCCGACCCCCGACGGTCGGTCAGGAACCGGGTGAGGGAGGCGATCGGCTGGTTCAACGGGGCCTTCGCCACCCGCCGGTACTCGCGCGACAGTTCGGAGGCGAGGGCCTGGGCCCGGCCGTACGGGGTGCTTGCCGCGCCTCGGGCCCGATCGGCCAGCTCGCGCAGCTCCGGGGGGACGGATCCCGGTACGTCGAGGGCCTGCGGCGGGCCGGACACGGGGGCCAGCCCGGCCGCGTCGGCGGGGGTGACGGCGGGGGCCGCGCCCCCGGTGGTGCGGTAGCGGACGTCGGGTGCGAGGGCCGAGGCGGCGAGCGCCGTGCGCTCGAACCGGTTGAACAGCAGGCGGTCGCCGTCCGGGCGTACGGTCAGCGCGGCGTCGGGCACGGGCAGCAGTCGACCCGTCAGGTTCCGGATCACGGTCGAGGCGTGCCGGCCGCCCTCGCCCCGCCCGGAGGCGCCCTCCGCGAGGGCCGGATCGGCGGGCAGGGGGCCGAAGACGGGGGTGAAGACGTCGTGCAGGCTCCACCGGCGGCCGTCGTAGTCGGTGAGCGAGGCCAGCCGCCAACGCTCCATCCCGTCGGCCGGGCCGGCGGACGAGGGGCCTGCGGGGTCGCGTTCCACGGTGAACAGCGCTTCGTCCGGCTGCTGTTCCCACTGCGTGTACTGCGCCAACGGACTGCTGACGGCCTCCGACTCCTCGACGGTCGGCCGGTGCTCGCGCGGATCGTACGGGGGCCGGCCGCCCGGCCACAGCGCCGACAGGGCGACGGCGGCAGCGGCGGTGACGGCCACCGGCCCCAGGACGATCCACGCCGTACGGGGCGTCACGAGCCGGCGGGGCAGCGTGCCGGCGACCACCGCGCCGATCGCGACGACCTGCCCGAACACCGATCCGCGTCCGGGCAGGCACATCGCGACCGCCACGACGAGCAGCGCGAGCCCCGGCACCGTCGAGGCGGGGACCCGTCGGGCGCGGACGGCCAGCTCCGCCCCCGAGGCCGCGGCCGTCCACGTCGCGGTGAACGGCACGGTCAGCAGCACCGGGTCGGCCGGGGCCGGCAGCGGTACGTCGAGGAAGACGGCCCACCCCTCGACGGCCGTACGCGGCATCGCGCCGAGTGAGGACCACACCCCGTCCGGCAGAGCGAAGCCGTGCAGCGCCACGGAGCCCGCCACCAGGCACAGGCCCGCCGACAGCGGCAGCGAGACCTCCACCGGCAGTCGCCCGCGACCCCCGGCGGCCAGCACCACCAGCGCGACGGGCAGCACGGCCGCCACCGCCAACGGCAGCGCGAGGGCCTCGTACCCGAACGCCCGGTGGAAGGCGGAACCGGCGACGACCGCCGCAGCACAGGCGGGCAGCCCCCGGCCCGCAGCGCGCGCGAACGTCCCGGTCACACACGACTCCGGGACGTGCGCGCCGCAGCGGCCCACAGCAGCAGGGCCTGCTCCGCGTCCCGCGCGTGCCGGTGACGCACCGGCGCGGCCCCCGGCACCGGTCCGGCGCCGGACGGGTCGGAGCCCGGAGCGGCGGCGCCCAGGTGCAGCGCGAGGACCGCGCAGCCGCGTCGCGTCGGTGTGGGCAGCGGATGACCGGACGCGGACTCGCCCGTCACCACCGTCAACAGGCCCTGGGCGGGGACCCGGTAGGGGCCGCGGGACAGGCCGGCCGGCAGGGCCGCGCCGGCGCCGGGCTCGGGGCCGTCCGGCCCGGGGAAGGCCCCGGTCGGGGTCACCTCGGTCAGGAACTCCAGCGGACGGGCCGGGCCGGCGGGGCCGGGGGCGGCGTCCAGCACCGCCCCGTCACTCGTCCACAGCCGCAGGGCGTGCCCCCGGCGGCCGGCGTCCACGGCGAGCGAGGCCGCCGTGTCCACGGCCTCCTCGAACGCCGCCCGGTCCGGATAGCAGCCCGCCCGGGTGTCGAGCCACAGGTAGCGGGTGGGTTCCTCGACGGAGGTGTCCTGGCGCACCAGCAGCGTCGCGGTGCGCGCGCTGCTCGCCCAGTGCACGCGCCGTACGTCGTCCCCGGGGCGGTACTCGCGCAGCGCGTGGAACTCCGAGCCCTCGCGCGGCGCGAGCGCTCGGCCCGTGACCTGGGCGCTGCGGGTGCGCCCCGCCCCCGGACCGGGCACGGGCAGGATCCGGGGCAGCACCCGCAGGGTCCGGGTGCCGCCGGCCCGACTGTCGCGGCCGAACAGGGCCAGCGGGTCGCGGACGCGCAGCACCGAAGGCCCGAGCACGATGACGCCGTGGTTTTCCGTGGCCAACCGGACTGCGAGCGCCCCGTCGTCGCCGGTCGTCGGCCCCGGACCGGACTCCGCCGACGTACCCGGCCCGGCCAGGAGTTCGCAGGTCAGCGGGATCCAGCGGGGGACCGTCGGCCGGTCCACCGTCAGGGTGGCCTGCTCCCCGCGTGTCACGGTCGCCCTGTCCAGTCGGGCCGGGCCGCCGTTCGCGGCGGCGGCGCGCACCAGGAGGGCGGCGGCGCCGAGGGTGAGCAGCCCGCCGATCGCCGGGGCCGCCAGTGCGGGCGTGTCCAGCAGCCACGCGCAGGCCGGCAGGAGGAGGCAGACGCCGAGTACCCCCGCGCCACGGGCGGTGATCACCGGGGTACCGCCACGGTGGCCAGGGCGCGGCGCAGGACGTCCTCGCCGGTGAGGCCGTCGAGGAGGGCCCGGTCGGTCAGCACCAGCCGGTGGGCCAGTACGGGCCCGGCGAGCGCCTTCACGTCGTCCGGTGTCACCCCCTGCCGGCCCTGGGCGAGGGCGTGGACCCGCGCGGCCCGCAGCAGGGCGAGCCCGCCCCGGGTGCTGGCACCGAGCCGCACGTCCGCGGCGTGGGCGTCCGAGCGGGTCTCGCGCAGCAGGAGGGCCACGTAGCGGTGCACGGCGGGGTCCACCCGCACCCGGCGCGCGGTCTCCACCATGGAGGTCAACACGCGGTCGTCGAAGACGGGCTCCGGACCCCCCGTCGTGCGCGTCGTCCGGTCGTCGCGGGCGAGGATCGAGCTCTCCGCGTCCAGATCGGGTCGGCCGATGCGCAGCCGCATCATGAAGCGGTCCAGCTGGGCCTCGGGCAGCGGGTAGGTGCCCTCGAAGTCGATCGGGTTCTGCGTCGCCACCACCATGAAGGGACGCGGCACGGGGCGGGCCTGCCCGGCCACCGAGACCTGCTGTTCCTGCATCACCTCCAGCAGCGCCGCCTGTGCCTTGGGCGAGGCCCGGTTGATCTCGTCGCAGACCACGACGTGGGCGAAGACCGGGCCGGGACGGAACACGAAGCTGCCGCCGCCCTGGTGGACCTCGACGCCCGTGACGTCGGACGGCATCAGGTCCGGTGTGAACTGGATCCTGCTGCTGGACACGCCGAACGCCGTCGCGAGGGCTCGCGCGAGCGAGGTCTTGCCCACGCCGGGCACGTCCTCGATCAGCAGGTGGCCCTCGGCCAGCAGGCAGGCCAGCGCCAGCCGGACGACCTCGCGCTTCCCGCTCAGCGTCTGGTCCACGGCCTGCGCGACGAGCTCGAAGCGGCCCCGGAACCCCCGGAAGTCCTCGGCGTCGCCACCCGGCACCGACCCGGTCAACCGATCTTCCACAGTTGCACGTTCCCCTCTTCGCGTACGGCCAGGGTCCGCCCGTCAGGGCCGAATCCGAGCAGTGTGACGTCGTCGCCCGGCAGGGAGCCGACCTTGCGCGTGCCGGTGGTTTCGTCGAGCCGCCACAGGGTGACGGAACCGTTCGACGACACGGCCACCGTGCGCCCGTCGGGGGACAGGGCGGCGGCCGAGACGGGCGCGATCTCGGGCAGTGCCCGTTCCTTCGGACGGGCCGGGTCGCGCACGTCCCACAGGGACAGGGGCGTACGCGTGCCCGCCGCCAGGACGCGCGTCCCGTCGGCGGTGAACTGCGGGGACGGGGCCCTCGTGACGGGAATGCTGACCACGCGCGCGTTGCGGTGATCGGTGAGGTCCACGAACCGCAGCGACCAGGTCTCGGACGCCAACTGCCAGGTGGGTACGAGGAGCAGGGGCGCCGTCGGGCTGAAGACCACCGAGCTCAGGGCGATGTCCTTGCCGCCGAGATCCTGGCCGTGTTCGATGTAGCGCGCGGTCCCGGGATCGCTCACGTCGTACAGCCTCAGATCGCTGCCCTCGCGGGTGAAGGAGTTCCAGGTGGCGACCGCCCACAGGGTCCCGGTGGAGTCCAGATTGCTGGAGGACGGCAGGTCGGCCGCGCCGTTGAGGTACGAGTGCCAGGCGCGCCGGGGCTTCGTGGGGTCCGTGAGGTCGTAGCGGGACATGCCGATCGAGCTCAGGACGTGCACGGAGCGGAAGTCCCGGGAGAAGTCCATGCCGTAGGTCTCGTCCGCCGTCCCGTCCGGTGACGAAGGCCGGAAGCTGCTCAGCAGGCGGTACGTGTCGCCCTGCCTGCGCCACAGGCCGATCTGGGTTCCGTCGGAGACGGCGAGCGTGTTGCCGTCGGATGCGAACCGGACCATCCGGGCTTGGGTCTTCAGGGTGGTGAGCAGACTCGGCCGCAGGACGTCGCCCTCGGGAGTCGCACTCGGGCTCGGGCTCGGCGGGGTGCTGGGGGTGGGCTTCGGCGTGGGGCTGGGCGTGGGGCTGGGGCTGGGTGTGGGCGACGGCTCCGGCGTGGTCCGCTCCGGCTCCGGTTCCGGGAACTTGCGGAAGACGCGGGTGGTGCCCGCGTACGACACCACGGCCTGCGGCCCGCCCGGATCGTCGGCCCACACCCGGTCGCCCTGGACGAAGACCGTCAGGTCCGGGGCGGGGGAGCGGGAGAGGCGGGCCTCGACCGAGGTGCGCCCCGACGCGGGATCGTGGGCCAGCACCTGTGCGCCGTCCCGGTCGGGAACCCAGACGGTTCCGCCCTGCTCGACCGGGGGACCCCAGCGGCGGGCCGCGCCGTCGAGGAGCCGGACCCGCTGCAGGGACCGCCCGGTCTGGAGGTCCAGGGTCAGCAGGGTGTTCGTCGGTGAGAGCACCAGGTGCAGCCGGCCGTCCGCACCGAGACCCGCCTCCGCGACGGCCTCTCCGGCCTCGACGGGGACGGGCACCTCCCGTGCCCCGCCCGTGTCGGACAGGACGACGAAGGACGGCGCGGAGCGGTTGACGGCGACGGCCCGCCCCTCGCGCGCCACCATCGTGACGTCCTCGGCGGTGCCCGGCACGCCGATGCGCCGCACGGTGCGCCCGGCCCGGTCGACGTGCAGCACCTCGTGCCCGTCGGGCAGGTGGAGCCAGGCCCCGCCCTGTCCGTCCGGCGCCACCTGCCCGATCGGGCCCCCGGGGTTCAGGGCGCCCTCGCGCGCCGGTTCGGGTTCGGTGTCCTTCAAGGGGGTCATCGCGCCCCTGGCGTGGTCGACGGTGTAGGCGGCCGTGCCGGAGACGAGGACGGTGGAGGTCGTGGCGTACAGCCGCTGTGTCGACGTGAGGGTGAGGTGCGGCTCGTCCACCACGGTTGCGGTCGCGCTGAGTTCCTCGAGCCGGCGTGTCACGAGTACGGTGACCGTGCCGCCGCGTACGACCTCCATCCGGCTGCCGGCCGCGTCCGGGACGCGGATCTGGGCGACGGGCCGGGCGGTGACCCCGTCCACGGCGGTGAGCAGGCCCTGCTCGTCGGTGACCAGCCAGGCGGTGCTCGCGTCCAACCGCAGCAGCGTGGTGTCGCGGGGCGGCCCCAGAGAGGTCAGGGCCACGGCGGCGAGCGCACAGAACACGAGCACGGCGGCGACGACCCTGCGGTCACTGCCGCGTTTCCCCCTCGCAGACGTCACGCAGCCCCCATGCGTCGTCACCGGACGGTCATTGTGCCGTAGGTCACCTCAACCGAGCGAGTCCTTAAGGTAGTTGACCGAAACGCCGGTGGTACCCGACCGGTTCCGGTCGATCGGCGACGCTTGCCCGCGCCGGGCTCAGGCGACCGTGCCCAGGCAGAACCACAGCCACTCGCCGAAGCAGTCGGTGCTGAAGCCCCGGGCCAGGCTCAGGGCAGCGATGATGCCGAGGCCGCGGCCGGGCCGCAACTTGATGCCCGGTGAGAAGCGTTCGCGGAAGCGTCACGCTTCAGGGTCGACTTCTACTCGTGCCTGCACGGACACCGTGACGAACTGTTCGAGCTGACGGACGCCCTGCTGTGTGCGGACGGGCCGGTGAGGACACCGGTGGATCTGAGTCTGCTGGCTGAGCACCGCCGCGGGCATGGCGCCTTGTACGCATCCTTGAATGACGGCCGGATCGACGCCAGACGGCTGCGGAGAACGCTTGCCGCGCTGTCACAGCCGCAGGCCGCTGACGGCCGGCTCGTCCTGGCAGTGGACGTGAGCAACTGGCTCCGACCCGACGCCGAGTGCAGCCCGGAGCGGCTGTTCTGCCACACCTTCGGCCGCGGCCGGGACCAGCACCTGATGATCCCCGGCTGGCCGTACTCTTTCGTCGCTGCCCTTGAATCAGGCCGCACCTCCTGGTGCCAGCTGCTGGACGCCGTGCGACTCGGCCCAGAGGACGACGCCGCCGAGGTCACCGCCGTCCAGGTCCGCCGTGTCGTCGAGGACCTGATCGCCGGCGGACGGTGGCGCGAGGGCGATCCGGACATCCTGGTCGTCTTCGACGCTGGCTATGACGCCCCGCGCATGGCCTACCTGCTCGACGGGCTGCCCGTCGAGGTCCTGGGGCGTATGCGCTCGGACCGCGTCATGCGCCGGCCGACTCCCTCGCTCAAGGAGTACGCCGAGGCCTATCCCCGCGGCGGGCGGTATCCGAAGCACGGCAAGGAGTTCCGCTTTGCCAAGCCCGAGACCTGGGGCGAGCCAGACGCGGCGACCGTTGAGGTCACCGGCCGCTACGGCACAGCGCGGGCGATGGCCTGGGACCGTCTCCACCCCAGGCTCACCACCCGCTCCGCCTGGATCGACCATGACGGCGAACTCCCGATCATCGAAGGGACGCTGATCCGTCTGGAGGTCGATCACCTGCCCGCCGGCGGAGATCCGTTGCCGCTGTGGCTGTGGTCCTCCGCCACGGGGATGAACGGCGACGACGTCGATCTGCGCTGGCAGGCGTTCCTGCGTCGCTTCGACCTGGAGCGCACGTTCCGGATGATCAAGCAGACGCTCGGCTGGACCCGGCCGAAGCTCCGCACCCCGGCAGCGGCGGACCGGTGGACATGGCTGGTCGTCGTTGCGCACACCCAGCTGCGGCTCGCCAGGCCACTCGCCGAGGACATCCGCCGGCCCTGGGAGCGGCCGGTGGAACCGAACAGACTCACCCCGGCCAGGGTCCGCCGGGGGTTCAGGAACATCCGCCCCCACTTGCCCTGCCCGACCCGTGCGCCCAAACCCACCCGGCCCGGCCCCGGCAGGCCGCTCGGCTCGAAGAACCAGCGGCCCGCCACCCGCTACGACGTGGGCAAAACCGTCCGACGCCCCGAGAGCATCATCGAACGTGACCAGGCCAGACCATAAAGAACAAGCTAAGTGGCTGTTGCTCTACCGATCTTGATGGGCGTGAGTTCGAGGCCGCCGAATCGGTCGGGTGATCTCCTGGCTAGCTGAGCAGGGGGGTTCTGAGCATTGCTCGGTATCCGGGTGGGATGGGTTCCAAAGTCGGTCGGCTTCGCCGCGGGCGACATGGTCCTCGTAGATCCGCACCTTGTGCCGCATCACGTCCAGGGTCCCCTGCAGCTCCCGGATCTGCGCCTCCACGTGGTTTTGGTGTCGGCGCAGCAGCTCAAGCCGCTCGTGTTCGTTGCCCGGGCCCTGGCGGACCAGCTCGATGTACTGCCGGATCGCCGCCAGGGACATGCCGGAGGAACGCAGCTTTGTGCAGATCGCCAGCCACTCCAGATCTTCCTCGTGATAGATGCGGCGGCCGTTGGACAGGCGGCGTACCGGGTTGGCGAACAGGCCCTCCCGCTCGTAAAACCGCAACGCGTGCACGCTCAGTCCACTGCGCTGCGCCACCTCACCGATGCTCAGGTCCATGAGTGCTCTCCCTCACACAGCTGTTGATCTAGACCCGACTCTAGGTTCTAGCGTCGAGCCGTCGGCCGATCGGGCCATCAGAACAGGGGAGAACATGAGTATCTGGTTTATTACCGGGGCATCGCGGGGGCTCGGCGCGGCGATCACCCGGGAGGCGCTGGACCGAGGGCACAGCGTGATCGCTGCGGCGAGGGACGTATCGGCAGTGCTCAAGGCGTACCCGCATAAGCCGGTTGAACTGTTGGCGGTGAACGCGGACGTGACCGAACCGGAGCAGCTGACGGCCGCTGTGGAGGCCGGGCTGGCCCGGTTCGGCCGGATCGACATCGTGGCCAACAACGCCGGTTACGGCCTCGTCGGTGCAATCGAGGAGACCTCCGACAAGGCTGCTCGGGCACTGTTCGACGTCAACGTGTTCGGCGTGCTCAACACGTTGCGGGCGACCCTGCCGACCCTGCGGGCCCAGCGATCCGGGCATGTCCTGAACATCGGCTCCGTGGGCGGTTTCGCCACCGCACCAGCGACGGGCCTGTACGGCGCATCCAAATTCGCCCTCGAGGGCATCTCCGAAGCACTGCACGGCGAACTGGCCCCCCTCGGAGTCCGCGTCACGGTCATCGAGCCGGGCGGCTTCCGCACGGACTTCCTGAGCAGCTCCAGCTTTCAAGTCGAGCCGGCCACCATCGCCGACTACACCGAGGGCGCGGGACCGGTGCGCGAAGCGCTGGCTTACTATGACGGCCGCCAGCCGGGCGACCCGGTGAAGGCTGCCAAAGCCATCGTCGACGTCACCGAGACTGCCGAGCCTCCGCTGCGCCTCCAGCTGGGCGCAGACGCGGTCGAGCGCGTCGAGGCGAAACTGGATCTGGTACGGCGTGAACTCGACCAATGGCGCCACGTAGCACTCTCTACCTCCATCTGACAGACGAGCGGGCGCCCCCACCGCCGCCCGCTCGACGGCGAAGCCCAGCCGTCTGTGCGCCCGCCGCTTCCCCGGGCACCAGCTCCAGATCAACGTCGGGCAGGTAGACCACTCCGGCTTCGCCCGCGACGGCGCTCCGTTGAACGCCCCGGCCTGGCCGCCTGCTCATCCGTCAGGAACTCGACCACCACCACAACTGTCCGAAGGTGGACAACAACAACCCGCGAAGACTCTGGGCAGCGATCACCTTGGGTCAACGCGCCAGCGAACCCGGCGAGGGTCTTGAGGGCTGTCGGTCGAGCGGGAGCCTCGATCGGGTGACTGTGGCGGGGTGCCGCGCATGAAAGCAGGGCCTCTTGGTAGCTCGAAGGGTGTTGAAGCCAACGAGCGGTCCAGGAGGCCCTGTTGTCGCGTTTGTACGCCGTCGGCGAGGCAGGGCCCAGCTCGGCCACTCTCGCATGTGACTGTCTGGCTCACCGGTTCGGGAACGCCGGCGACCACGGGGTGCGTGAGCGCCGCTACCCGACGGACATGTCGGACACGGAGTGGGCAGTGGTGAGGCCGCTGCTGCCGGTGCCAGGCTGGCTGCGGGGCCGCGGCGGGCAGCCGGAGGCGTACTGCCACCGCGCGATGCTCGATACGATCCGCTACCTGGTCGACAACGGCACGAAGTGGCGGGCCGTGCCGGCCGACTTCCCGCCGTGGGACCGCGTCTACGCCTTCTTCCGCCGCTGGCGCGACCACGGTTTGGTTCGGGAGTTCCACGACCGGCTCCGCCACCGGGTCCGCGAGCAGGCCGGGCGGGATCCGGAGCCGAGCGCGAGCGTGATCGACTCCCAGTCGGTCAAGGCCGACGCCGTCGTCGGCGCCGACAGCCGCGGCTTCGACGGCGGCAAGCGTGTCAACGGCCGCAAGCGGCACGTCGTGGTCGACACGCTCGGCCTGCTGCTCGCGGTGAGGGTTACCGCGGCGGATGTCGGCGACCGCGCTGCCGCTCAGGTCTTGCTCACCCAGGTCGCGGCCGCGCACCACCTGCTGGCCCTGGTCTGGGCCGACGGCGGCTACACCGGCAGCCTCGTCGACTACAGCCTGGCCGCCCTCGCCCTGGTCCTCGCGATCGTCAAGCGCTCCGACGACATGCGCGGCTTCGTCGTGCTCCCCAAGCGATGGATCGTGGAGCGGTTCTTCGCCGACCTGATGCGAAGCCGCCGCCTCGTGCGCGACTTCGAGCGATCCACCAGCAGCGCCGAGGCGATGGTCTACTGGTCGATGACGCAGCTCATGACGCGCCGCCTTGTCCGGGCACGGCCTTCGCGAGCGTGAACCGCCCCGCTGCCGGCTCGGCGAGCCAGCCTCGGGCCACCAGGCGCTTCGCCTTCGACCGCAGCGCCTCCACCTTCCCGGGCACCGGGTCCAGGCCGAAGCAGGCGGCCATCTCCTGGCACGTCAGCGGACCTTGACCGAGTCGGTTCCGGTCCGCGAGAGCCTGCAGGATGCGCTGGTAGTCCACCGACAGTGCCGACCAGGCCAGCCCCGCGTGCCACATCGGCACCACCGATTTCGGCTTCGCCGCCTCCGAGGGCCCGGGCGACGCCGGTGGTTCACTGTGATCCGGCAAGTCCTCGGCCGCATCGGGACCGGCGGCGTCGCCGTCACCTGGGGCCAGCACCTGGCCGACGCGTGAGCGGGCGATGACCCTCTCGTTCCACTCCCGCTCGGCCACGGCCAGCTCGGCCTGGATACGGCCAGCCTCCTCCCGCAACTCGTCCACACGACGGCGAGCGGTGAGCTCACGCTGTTCCAGCAGCCCCACGACCGACGGCATCCCCAACCTCCACCAGAGCGACGACACGACACGTCACCACTCCCCGAGACCTCCAACCCTATTCCTGACCAGCGAAAACGCAGCCCTCAAGCCCGGAAAGACAACAGCCACTAAGACGTCATCTCATTTGGCGTGCTGTGTAGGCTGTCGATCGTGGCGGGAATTGTTGAGCGGCTGGTGCCGGATGAGTTGTGGGAGCTGTTCC
>NZ_JBEZWL010000104.1:0-26412 GCF_040648015.1 Streptomyces sp. NPDC029216
CGGGGCACGGCGCGCACCGCCCCGGCCGGCGGCCGTGGGGGCCGACGGCCGTACGGCGCCGTCCCGGGGCACCGCCTTCAGCGCCTCCAGGGCGGGCGCCTGGACCACCACCGGCAGCGCCCCCGGCCCCCCGCGCGGCTCGTGCCGGGGCGGCATCCCGTCGGAGGGGGCTCCCGCCGGCAGCATCGGCGCGGGGCTCACGTTCACGCAGCCGGAGACCGCCGAGACGGCGCAGGCGGCTCCGAGGAGCAGTTTCGTCGTGGTTCGGGTTGGATGCACCCGCGCAACTCTGCTGTGCGAGGGCCCCGTTGCGAAAACCCTGAGCCGATATTCACCCCGCACGGGTGACGCGGAGGGGATGTCCGGCGGACACCGCCCGCCCCGACCGGTCCCCGGTCAGTCGCCCGTGACCCCGTCGATGTGCTCGCGCAGCAGGTCGGCGTGCCCGTTGTGGCGGGCGTACTCCTCGATCATGTGCGTGTGGATCCAGCGCAGGCTGAACGCCTCGCCCCGGTGGTGGCTGGCGGGGTCCGAGGCCGCGTCCAGGGAGCGGCCCGCCGCCGCCCGCCGGGCCAGCTCGACCTCCTCGCGCCAGACCTTCTGAGCGTCGGCCCAGGTGTCGGCGTCGGTGAACTCGAAGTCCCCGTCCCGGTTCTCCTCGGTGCTGTACAGGTCGGGCAGCTCCTCGCCCAGGAAGATCTCCCGGTACCAGTACCGCTCCACCTCCGCCATATGCCGGACGAGGCCCAGCAGGCTCAGCGCGGAGGGCCGCAGCGGGGTCCTGCGCAGCTGCTCCTCGGTCAGGCCCTCGCACTTCCAGGCGAGGGTGGCGCGGTGGTAGTCGAGCCAGCCGTCGAGCATCTCCCGCTCGCCGGCGGTGGTGGAGGGTTCGGAACGGTGGTCGGCCTGTGAGATCGTCATGGACGCCATCCTGGTCGAACGCGCCGTCGCCGACCAGGGATTAAGCTGCGGAGTCCCATACGGCACATACCAGGAGGCTTCCGGTGAAGGTCGGCGTCATCGGACTGGGCGACATCGCGCAGAAGGCGTACCTGCCCGTCCTCACCACCCGTCCCGGGGTCGAGCTGCACCTGCAGACCCGCACCCCCGCCACGCTGGAGCGGCTCGGCGCGGTCCACCACGTCCCCGAGGGCCGCCGCCACGCCTCGCTCGACGCGCTCCTCGCCCAGGGCCTCGACGCGGCCTTCGTGCACGCGGCGACCTCCGCCCACCCCGAGATCGTGGAGCGGCTGCTGGAGGCGCGCGTACCGACGTACGTGGACAAGCCGCTCGCCTACGAGCTCGCGGACTCGCGGCGCCTGGTCGAGCTGGCCGAGGAGCGCGGCACCTCCCTCTTCGTCGGCTTCAACCGCCGCCACGCGCCCGGGTACGCGCAGTGCGCCGACCTCCCGCGCGATCTGATCGTCATGCAGAAGAACCGGGTCGGGCTCCCCGAGGACCCGCGCACCCTGGTCCTGGACGACTTCATCCACGTCGTCGACACCCTGCGCTTCCTGCTGCCCGGCGAGGCCGACCACATCGACGTCCGCGCCGTGGTGCGCGAGGGGCTTATGTCACAGGTGGTGCTCCAGATGTCCGGTGACGGTTTCACCGCCCTGGGGATCATGAACCGGCTGTCCGGGTCCACCGAGGAGGTCCTGGAGGTGTCCGGCCAGGACTCCAAGCGCCAGGTCGTCAACCTCGCCGAGGTCATCGACCACAAGGGCCAGCCGACCGTGCGCCGGCGCGGGGACTGGGTCCCCGTGGCCCGCCAGCGCGGGATCGAACAGGCCGTCGACACCTTCCTGGAGGCCGTGGAGACCGGCAAGGTCCTCGGCGCCCGGGACGCCCTGCTCACCCACGAGCTGTGCGAGCGGGTGGTGCTGACGGCTCTGGAGCAGGCCTCGCGACCCTGACCGCCCGCGCACCCCGCGCCGCGCAGTACAGGGCGAGCGCGGCCAGGGACGCCGCGCCGGGCCAGTTCCCGAAGCGGACGAAGAGGGTCGTGCCCCGGGCGCGTGGCACCTCGTACACGGCCGCCGTGCTCGCCGAGGCGGGCAGGGCCGCGCCGATCCGCTCTCCCGAGGGCCCGAAGACCGCGCTGACCCCGGTCAGCGTGGCGTGCACCATCGGACGGCCGGTCTCGGCGGCGCGCAGGGCGGAGAGGGAGGCGTGCTGGGCCGGCGCCCAGCTGTGCTGGAAGGTGGAGGTAGACGACTGGGCGACCAGCACCCCGGCCCCCTCGTCGACCAGGTGCCGGCTCATGTCGGGGAAGGCCGACTCGAAGCACACCAGCGGGCCGATGCGGACGCCGCCGGGCAGGTCCATGACCACCGGGGCGGCGCCCCGCATCCGGTCCTCGCCCGCCGCCTTGCCCACGGAGGTGGCCCAGCCCAGTACCGCGCGGGCCGGTATGTACTCGCCGAAGGGCACCAGCCGCATCTTGTCGTACCGGTCCCCGGTGGGGCCCTGGGGCCCGACCAGCACCGAGCTCTTGTAGATCCCCGGCCGGTCCGAGCGCCGCGCGTCCACGTTGACCAGCAGCGGGGCCCCGGTCCGCGCGGACAGCTCCGCCAGCCGGCGCGCCAGGTCGGGCCGCGCCGCCAGGTCCGCGCCCACGCTGCTCTCGCCCCACACCACCAGGTCGGGCCGCGTCCCCGGCAGGTCCGCGGTGAGGCGCTCCTCGACGGCGAAGCGCTGCTCCCCGCTGTCGGCCCCGTCGACGAGGCCGGGCTGTACGACGGCCACCCGCAGCACGCCCGACACCTCGGGGCGCGGCAGCCACAGCCACACCACCCCCGTCAGCACCGCGCACCCCGCCACCGAGGCCACCGCCGCCACCCGCGCGCCCGGGGCGGCGACCAGCAGCACCACCGCACAGTTCACCGCCACCACCAGCAGGCTCACCAGCCACACCCCGCCCACCGAGGCCAGCCGGAGCGCCGGGGCCACCTGCCACTGACTGGCCCCGAGCAGCCCCCACGGCCCGCCCAGCCCCTGCCAGGACCGGGCCAGCTCCGACAGCAGCCACCCCGCCGGTACGAGCAGCAGCGCCGCCGCGGCCCGGCCCGGAGCCGGCGCCCCGCCGAGCAGTTCCCGTACCAGCAGGGCCCACGGGATCCAGAGCAGCCCCAGCAGCGCGGCGAGGGGCACCAGGAACACGTGCAGGCTCGGCAGCAGCCAGTGGTGCACCGCCACGATGAACCCCGCCCCGCCGAGCCAGCCCTCCAGCGCCGCCCGGCGCGCGGTGGGGGCGGAGCGCAGCAGCAGCAGCCAGGGCACGAGGGCGACGTACGCCAGCCACCACAGCGCCGGGGCGGGGAAGGCCAGGCAGGGGAGCGCCCCGGCGCCCACCGCGCCGGCCGCCCGCCACCACCGGGCCCGCCCGCTCCGCCCGGTGCCCCCGCTGCCCCCGATCAGCCCGCTGCGCCTCGCGACCATGACGTGCCTCCGCCTCCAGTGTCGGACCGTGCCCGGCGGGCCGCGCCCCGGCCCGGGCCCGCGCGCTCGCTGCCGGTGTTCAGGCCTGCAGGTGGCGCCACTTCTCGTGCACGGTCACCCCGGTGAGCCGCCAGCCCTCCGGGGTGCGGGCGAGCGTGAAGGTGTAGCGCCCGGCGGCGACGAAGTGGGGGGCGGTGCCCCGGTCGCCGTCGCCCGCCAGCCGCATCGGGTTCAGGAAGTCGGCCAGGACCCGCGCCGTGTCCCCGGGGGAGCCGTCCCGGTCCTCCAGCAGGATCCGCCGGTTGACGATGAGGTGCTGGCGCACCGGGAACAGCCGCATGGTCTCCGCGAGCCAGTCGGCCACCTCCCCGGCCGGCCCCGCGACCCCGCCCGCCGAGCTGTAGTCGGCCCGCCCGGCGGGGGTGAACAGGGCGCGGTAGGCCGCCCAGTCACCGTCGTCGACGGCCGCCGCGTACCCCGAGACCACCTCGTCGACGGCCAGCCGGTCCATCACCGTCGCCAGGTCCACACGCTGCGTCATCGGGTCAGTGTGCGGCCGGGGACCCACGAGGCCAAGGGGCGTGCGGCCCCCGGATCTTCCCGGCGCCGGTCAGTGGCCGGAATGCGCCTCCCGCTGCCGGATCACGACCAGGAACGCGTCACTGGCCAGGTCCATCACCACCTCCACCGGCACGCCCTCGCGCATCCGCTGGGCCGCGTACTCCTCCGCGGGCCAGCTGCCCCGCGGACTCCCGGCCGGAAACCGCTCCAGTACCACCCGATGCATGGGACACCCCCTGCTGCTCTCCGTTCAGGTCTCTCCGGGCACAACGACGCGAAGGCCGCCCGGGAACGTTCCCGGGCGGCCTTCGGCGCGGAAGGGTGGGCCCCGCAAGCCGGACTACGAGCCGGACGCGCCCGCCTCCGCGCTGAGCACGCCCATGCCGATGAACACGAACAGCACGATGCCGAGACCTTCCACGCCGGCGACCTCGTGGCCCATGTGGGTCTCCCTCTGGAAGGGGGCGGCGGGAGATGGCCAGCAGGGGCTGGCCCAGGCGAATCCTCGCGAACTCCTCGGAGGCTGGTCGCCCGCCCGAGACCGGCCGCCACGGCGCATCCAGGACGGCGAATACGCGCTCAATCAGGCCGAGGTCGCACTGGCGCTGACTGGGCATCGTCTCGACAACCTCCGAGAAGGCACCTGACAAACGGTCCCGGTCCGCCAAAGTCACCTATCCATAGGCTATTTTGACTGGCCTATCTGTCTCAAACCGACTTCCATAACGAACGAAGGGAGCACGCCATGAGGATCACCAGGACTGCACGTAGGACGCGGGCCAGGATTGCCGTGTCCATCGCGGCCCTGGCCGCGGGCTCACTCATACTCACGGCCTGCAGCGGAAGCAGCGAGGGCGCCAGCAAGCTCGACGGTACCTACTACGTCAAGGACGTCAACGGCACGTCCGACCTCGGCCAGCTGGTCGTCAAGGGCAACACCGTCTCGCATCATGAGTACAGCTGCGATGGTGTCTACGAGAAGCCGGGCGTGACCAGCACCGGCGAGTTCAACAAGGATCAGTCCCAGATCATCTGGACGGTCGCCGGAGACGACAGCCGCAACAAGCGGACCGGCAGCGAGTCGATCTCAACCAGCAACACCTCGATCAGCATCAGCGGTAGCGCGTACGTGCGTGACAACTCCGATGCCGGCAAGGCTCTGCTGGACGGCTTCAAGGCCAAGTGCGGGAAGTAGCGTCGACGTCCCGCTCGGCCGGCCAAGCAGCGCAGAACCCCGTGGACATCGCGTCCACGGGGTTCTGTCCTTCCTCGGCTGGTCAAGCCTCTGACGTCTACTCCTGAAGCTGCAGCGCCCGGTATTCCTCGATCGTCTCCGGCGGCCGGCCGTACTTCGGGGCATGCCGCTCGACGAAATCGAGTTCGGCCCATGCCTCTGGCCTCCGAATCCTCGACTGGGCCACCACGACGAACACCACGGCGCTGACCCCGATGTTGGACAGACACCACCCCGTCAGCAGCACCATCAGCACCACAGGCAGATCATTCTCGATCTCCATGGTGCCCAAAACGCCCAAGCCTGCGCCGTTGACCAGAAGGCCCGACACGTACCCCTCGAACGAGCCGACCAGACGCGCCAGGATCCTCGGCTCGTCACGATGCCGCACGGCGCGCACCATCTCGCCGACGAACACTACGGTAGCCACAGCCGCCGCAGTACTCAGTGCCAGCTCACGGATCCCGGTGACCCACCATCGCGCCGAGCTCCACCAGCCACGAGGGAACTCGCCGCGAAGCCTTGGTCCGAGCCTCATGCTCCTCTCCTTCTCACGCGCCTCAATGGACAACGCACCCGGTGAGGTTGATCGTTCTCACCGGGTGCGTCAGGCCTCCACGCTCGCCCTCGATCGGACGATCAGTCCTCCTCGCGCCGGCCTCGGCGGGGGCCAACGGCCGGCCGCTGCTGCGGCTCCGGGGTCTCCACGCTCTGAGGGGTCGGATCGGCAATCCGGGGCGGACGCGGAACCGGAGCCTGCCGCGGCGAAGGAGCCGGCGGCCGCGGAGCATGAGCCCGCGGGGCAGGCGTCTGGCGCGGCGTCGACGTCGACGTCGACGCCTGGATCGAACCCGGCTGACGCGCTGCCTGCGTCCGAGCCGGAGTCCGCGCACCAGGCGCAGCCGGAGTCTGACCCACAGCCGGAGCACCGGCCCCTGGCTGCCTCGGAGCCGAGGAGCCGTCGCGGCGCGCGTTGTTCACGGGCAGCAGCCGGTCACTGTTCGCCTGCGCCTCGGCCTGCTCCTGCCGTGCGGGCGGCCGGATGGTGGTCTGGGCCCGAGCCGGGGCAGGGGTGCCCTGAGCGGAGCGCGTCGGACGCGTGCTCGGCGCACCCGACTGTGTCGGAGCAGGAGCCGGGGCAGGCACAGCGTCGCCGCTGAAGCGCTGCGGTGCAGCCTGCTGGTCGCTGCCCTGTTGGCTCTGCGCACCCTGGGAACCCGCGCCGAACTGCGTCGGTTCCGTCTGACCGGCGACAGCCTTACGGTCTCCGCCGGTCGGGGCAGAACCAGCGCCGTTGGCGCCGTTCTGGCCCTGAGTACCACCACGAGAACTCGACGGCTCCGTCGACGAGGAAAGTACCTCGCCGCGGATGACCTTGTGGCCGTCCGCGGTGTACCCGAGGTTCGACAGGCCACCCTGGTTGCTCAGACCCTGCGCCGTCTGCTTGTCCGAGCGCGAGCTGCCCGCTCCGCCACTCGTCAGCTGCAGCGGACCACCCTTGTCGGCGTGTCCGTCGCGACCGGGCGCGCCCAGAACGCCGGCGGGACCGATGCCGCCCGGCAGAGCCTTGACGCCGTCGCTGCCGCCGCCGGAGCCACCATTACCAGGACCACCATCCAGCGCCGGGCTGTCCGGGCCATCCGGTCCGTCCTGCCCGCCACCCTCGAGGGTCAGCTGCTGCTTACCTGACGTCAACTCCTTGGCGTCACCGTTCGTGCCGCCGGCGTTCGTCGACGCCGTCTTGCCCTTGGGCTTGCCCGTGCTCGGGGACGCCGGACCGCTGGTCTTGCTGTTGAACCCGTTGGCGAGCTTGTTGCCCATGGCCATACCCGCGCCAGCCCCCGCACCCGAGGCCAGAGCGGGCATCAGCCCACCCTTGTCCGGCTTCGGCGTGTTGTTCGTCTCGAGGAACTTGTCCACGAGCTTGGTGACCACCTCGTCCATCGCCTGCAGCACAGTCTTGCGCACCCGTAGCAGGGCGAAGGTGATGCCCATGATCACCAGCGAGGAGATCAGGGTCAGGACCACCACGATGATCCCGCCGAGCGCAGCGCTGCCCCACAAGCCACCCGGGCTCATGAAGCTCGACACGGGGCCGGCCATGATGTCCGGGACCGAGATCAGGAACTCCGAGACGAACTGGTAGACGAATAGCGTGACGAGGACTTCCAGGATCATCGCCGTGGAGTAGACGATCACTTTGGCGATCGCCTGCATGGCGCCCAGCGTCGCGAACGGTACGGCGGCCACCAGGCCGAAGGTCCGCTTGATCGCCCCGGCCAGCATGCCGATGGCGTACCAGAAGCCGAGCAGGACGATGGAGCCCAGGACCGTGGCCGAGTTGCTCCAGTACATGAACTTCGCCGGCCCCGTGCCCACCTGGCTGACGGCCATGTGGTTCTCGCGGGTGAACCCGCTGGTGGCGTTGTTCGACGAGTACATGGCCAGTGAGCTGGGGTTGAACCCGGTGTTGAGGTAGTTGTACGCCGCCAGGGGAGACAGGTTGCATGAGGAGGGTGTCTTGCCCACCGTGAAGCCACAGCCACCCTTCGTCCCCGTCGTGGTGAAGACCGTCGAATCCTTACCGGGACGAGAGGAGGTCAAGCCCGTGCCGTCGGTCGAGATCACCGGGTGATCGACCGGCTTCGGCCCGTTTTCCTCACCGAACTCCTTCACGTCGCCGTAGCTTTTCTTGTCGACGAACCAGCGCTTCTTGGTATCCGAGCTCTCGTCCAGCTGCGTGATCGAGCTCTTGATCCCCGACTCGAAGTCGGAGGCTGCGATCTCGTTGCTCGCGATGTACTTGGCGATGATCCCGAAGGTCGAGAACACCGCTTTGAAGTCGTCCGAGGCACGGCCTCCGTTGACGGAGACGGTGCCGTCCTTCCAAGCCGACTCGGCGTCTTTGGCCTTCGTCCCGATGTTGATGCCGTTGAACGTCGCCCCGTGGGACTGCTTGTTGATCGCCAGCGCACTCGTGCGCACAGACATCATCGCGTCCGGGCTGGCCTGGTCATCGTCCCAGGAAACAGTGGCCTGGTCCGGAATCCCCAGGCGGTCGTTCATCATCCACGCCTCGAAGTCGACGTAAGTGCTCAGCACGACGCGCGTCGGGCCGGCGTGTTGACCGAGAACGGAGTCGTCGAACTTTCCGAGCACGCTGGAGTACATCGACCCGACGAGCGGCAGGCCGACGCCGATGAAGACGACGCGCACGATGAGCTTCTTGATCGCCGAGCCTCGGTCCATCTTCTTGAACAGGACCAGGCCGATGAGCAGGAAGCCGATGAAGATCGGCACGAGCGCCTGCCAGGAGATGTCGACGAGCAAGCCGTACCAGCCGCTGATCCAGTGCTGCAGACCCGAGAGCGCGCCGCCTCCGGTATCGCCTCCGGTCATACCCTCGGCAAAAGTCGGATTCACCGCCGCGACCGCGTTGTAGAACCACAGGAAGGGGTTGATGAGCTTCAGGAACTGGATGATGACGTAGAACAGCGTGCCGACCGCGAGCGCCAGGGCGTAGAGGACCCAGATGATCGACCCCCCGATCACGCTCACGATCTGGCCGCCGATGCCCGAAGACATCGTGTCCAGGCCAAGGTCGTTGTTGGCCGCCCCGAAGTGCGCGTAGTCGAGCATGCCCGAGTACTTGGCGTTGCCCTTGTCATCTTTCGCGGCCAGGGTCTCGTAGGTGACGGTCTGCGAGGACCCCGACACCTCGGCGAAGAACCAGCCCACGATGTTGCCCAGGCTGAACTCCGGGTCGGCGTAGCCGAGAATGGAACCGCCCGAGGCCGGGCTGGACGTGACCGGCTTCCAGTTCGCGTGCATGCCCTTGTCGTTCTGCGGCGAGTTCTTCTCGCTGAAGTACGAGCTCGCGTTCGAGGCCAGCTGGTAGAGGCTGTAGTTGTCGCGCTCCTTCTTGTCGTCCGCAGACGCCGGCGAAGACGTCGCCATCATGAAGACCGGCACGAGCAGCGCCGCCAGGAGCATGAGGGCGAGCCCGCGCGCGGGCCTGCCAGGGCGGACTGCACCCACGCTGTGGCCGGCCCGGGCACGCAGCCTCGCCACCGCCGTGATCGTCCGGTTCATGGTCTCTCCTCTGCTCCTCGTCCTCGTATCAGCGCTGACCTCGCTCATGTCTTTTCCAGCTTCTTGGGCCTGGGCCTTGTTGCTGGTCGCTTTACGTTGTCCTCGGGCCGCTGCAGCCTCTTGCCGTCGTTGCGCTTGATCGCGTCAGCCTGGCCCGCGTCGGCCTCACCGCCGTCGCCCTCGCTGTGCTTCCGGATGCTGGTGAGGTTCGCGCCCGGCGTCGGCTTGTCGTGCATGATCGAGTCCATCCGCGCCGTCTCTTCGGCCTTGGCCGCCTCCAGTCGGACCTGCCTGCGTTGGGCCTCGCGGTAGGGGTTGATCCCCAGTGCCAAATCCAGGTGAAAGACCACGTTGGAGACGCCCCGGCGCAGGTACGTGAGGTTCTCGTCCTTGGTCGTGATGAGTCGGGCGAGATCCGGCGGGATCCGCTGGTGCAACTGCTTCTGGTACTCCGCCACTGTTTTGTCGCGCATCGGGCCGAAGAGCGTGTAGTCCGCAGCGTCGAACTTGTTGAAGTCGCTGTCGGCCAGCATCTTGTCGACGTCGTTGTAGCTGTAGACCACCCGGCCGCCGCGCTCGTGCATATGGTCGAACTGGTCCTTGAGGTACTTCTTCACCCGGTCGTCGATGTGCTCGGTGCCGTGGATGATCACTGTGTCGCCGATTCCCAGCTTGCCGACGGCGAAGCCGACGATGTTCACCAGCTGCGCCATCGCCACGCCCTTGCCGCGGCGCATGAGCCGCGAGAAGTCGTAGACCACGCGCCGTGAATCCCGGACCCCGTCCACGGCCGAGGCCGTGTGGTTGTTGAACAGGTCGCCGTTGGTGCTCAGCATCGCGTTGGCGATGCCTCTGAGCACGTTGTAGGCGCGCAGCTGGTCCGGGTCGGTCTTGCTGGAGTTCAACAGCGCCTTGTGCGCGGTCGCCAGGTAGGAGACGAACATCTGAAGACGCGGCACCTGGGTGTGCGGGATGTTCACCACGCGCAGGCGGTTGCGCTGCTCCTTGGCGTTGTGCCGCCACATGCCCTGCTCGACGTAGAAGTCCGTGGCGGTGTCTTCGAGGGCACTGCGGATGATCGAGCCGACGGCACCATCGGTGGTCTCGTAGAGCTGCTCGAACATCAGCTTGAGCTTCTCCATCTGAGCGGAGAAGACCGTCAGCTCGTCCTCCTCCTCGCCGAACATTTCGAACATGTTCACGTCGCCCTGGTTCAGGTCCACGCGCGAGGTGAGCCGCTCGAACCTCGGGCCGAGCTTGTCGAGGTTCGCCCCGTCAAGGACGAGGTGGACGACCTGGCCGTTGTTCAGCAGCGTCGCTTGCGAGATCTTCGAGCACCACATGTTGGCCACCCGCTGGCGGTCGAGGTACTCGCTGAGGGTGGCGTCGGCGACGATCACGTGGTGGTCGTAGGCGTTCACGTCCATGAGCACGGCGCTGTTGTTGACGTCGCCGACCATGTAGCCGACGTACTCGCCGCCCTTGTCGTTGAGGCCGTTGGTCACCAGCGAGTACGAGCCGGCCAGCTCGGTCGACGTGAAGTGGAAGCCCTTGCCCTTCTTCTTCTCGTTGTTCTTCCACAGGCCCGAGAGCTCCTGGCGCTGCTCGCCGGCGTAGGGCGCAGCCTTCAGCGTGCCGAAGCGGTCGATGTACAGGCGCGTGACCCGGTCGATCGTGTCGTCCAGGGTCGCCAGATCCGGGGCCTTGAGAAAGAGCCGGTTGTGCACCGAGAGGTAGCTCGCGCCGTCTTGGAGCTCTCCGATCGTGACCCCGAGGTCACCGGAGATCTTCGCGGCCTTGCGCTTGGAGGAGGTTGTGCCCGTCTCCTCCTGCTCGTTGGCATCGAGCCGTTCCAGCTTCTCGGACTGTTTCGTATATGAGTCGATCCACTTGTCGTCCATCCGCTTGACCTGCTCGAGCACGACCGCGGTGACCCGCTCGTCAAGGCCGTCCGGGATCCGATCGATGCCCCAGAAGGCGGCGAAGTTGTCGTGCGCGGCGTCGTCGTGGAAGTACGCCAGGATGCAGGCGACCGAGCCGTCGACCTCGAAGTAGTCGGAGCGGAAGACGTACTTCTCCTTCGGCTTCAGTGCGAGCAGATGCGGATAGGCGTCGAATGCGCCCTGGAGGTGCTTCACCTCCCGGCGGCGCTGCCACCAGTTCTTCTTCGGCTCGGCGGCTTCGTCGGCCACGCCGTGAGCTGCCGCGGTGTTCTGCGCGCCCTCAGCCTCAGCGGCGTCGTCCGCGGGCAGATCACCGACCAGAAGCTCCCCGCTCTCATTCGTCTCGTCAGGCTTCTTTCCCGGGACGCCGAGCTGTGCCCGGACTTTCGTCATCAGCGCCATGGTGTCCTTCGTTCGTTCCTCGTCGTGTGGGTCGGCCTGGCGCTGTCAGTTCAGCGACGTCTTGAGATCGAGCAGTTCGTCGTCGATGCCCTGGTAGAAGACCCGCAGCATCGGCTCGACCTCCTCGCGGTCGAGGATCGTGGCTTCCTTGATCATGAGGGTGGAGCCGCCGACCTCGGCCTGGAGGACTTGGTGTCCCTTGCGCAGTGCGTCGGTGTTCTTACCCTTGAGCAGCAGGTACTGGTGGATCGAGGGGAACTTCCCGCCCACGTGCTGCGTGAGGATGTCGTACTGCTCGTTCTGCAGCTCGATCAGATCGGGGTCACGGAGCTGAAGGGCCTGGTTGCGCTGCTCCAGGTTCGCCACCTGGTGGTAGATCCGCTGCGGCTCCTTCGTTGTGATGAAGCTGTGCTCGCAGGTCGTCTCGACCTTGCGCCAGAAGGAGTCGACCCGGTCGAGGATCCCGATCCGGTCCTCGTCGAAGAGCAGATAGCTCGCTGAGCCGACGACCAGGTAGACCCGGCCTTCGCCGCCGTCGGAGAAACGGATCAGCCCGTCCTCGTCGATCCCGTCGATGCCGACGATCGAGTAGAAGTCCGTGGGGTTCGAGCTCCGACGGGTGAAGACGTGGCGGGCCTTGCGGGGCACATAGGCAAGGAGGGCCGGCACCCGCATGATGCGAAGTTCCTTCGTCTTCATCAGCCCGCCGAAGTAGGCGATCGCCGCCAGTCCCCAGAGAACGAAGAACGTGATGGCGACTGGGCCCGAGCTCGCGACGAACGTCGCCGTGCTGAACCACAGCAGGGCGAGGATGCCGCCACCGAAGAAGAGCAGTTGCTTGATCGGGGAGGGCTTCGCCGCCCAGCCGCCCTTGCTGAGCGTGATCTCGTGATCTAGAAAGCTCCTGTTCAGCGAACTTGGCACCTTATAGGACAGTTTCGCCATGAATCTCCCATCCCCCCTGCCACCGCAATGGCCATTGCTCGACCTGTCGAGAAGCCTTCATATACGAGGCGCGCGAATGGCATCCTATCTTAGATAAGTCATTCGAAACGAGAGTGAAAGGGACTCGGATGGCGGCGTGGGGCGAGTCTGACTGGCGGATCCGAGTCATCCGAGCACTGCCTGCTCCGAGTGCCGAGGGGAGGGCGTGCCCGGCGCCGCGCAGTGTCTCCTTGACCGGATCAGGCACCGAGAGCACTCGCGCGTGGTGCATTTGATGCACCACGCGCGCATACACCAGAGCGTCGGGGCGCCGGCCGTGGCCGTGACGAGCCGCTGGACCAACCCCGGGACCGCCGGCGCCTTGTGGTGCAGGTGCTCGCTCGGCAGGGCGAGCTGCTCGTTCAAACCCTCCAGGGCCCGGACGGATCCCGCTGCGGGTGCCGCCTCGTTCCCTGTCCTGAAATGGCAGCAGCGGGCCCCGAGGTCCGGGACCCGCTCCCACTCGTCACTACCCGGCCGCCATCAACCGAACGACGGGACGATCTTCTTCTTGCCGCCCTCCTTCTTCCAGGAGATGCGGGCGTCGAAGGTCTTGCCCTTGGCCGAGACGAAACCCGTGACCTGGATGGTCTTACCGGCCGCCAGGTCCTTGCGCTGCGCATCGGTGAAGGTCACCTGGCACCAGGACCGAGGTGGGTCGTCGTCGGAGCCGAAATCAGGGATGATCTTCCTGGCCTTCGCGTCCCAGGTGACCTTGCAACCGAAGGTCTTGCGAGTCCGCGCGCTGACGAAGTCGTCGATCTCCAGCGCCTGGCCCGCCAGGAGCGCCGCGACCTCCGCCGACGTGAACGTCCGGCCAGACCACTTCGTCGGCTTGTCCGGCACCTCCAGCTGGAACCCGACGAACTTGCGACCCCTGAAGTTGCCGACGCCGAGCGCACCGGTGGCCGGGAAGGGCTTGTTCTCCTTCGGCCTCGCCTCGAACGAGATCGTTTCGCCCGCGAGCAGCTTTGCCACCTCGTCATCGCTGAACTCGTGGCCCGACCAGACCTTCTTGAAGGCGACCCTCTTC
Organism: Streptomyces sp. NPDC029216; assembly: GCF_040648015.1. Classification (NCBI taxonomy): domain Bacteria; kingdom Bacillati; phylum Actinomycetota; class Actinomycetes; order Kitasatosporales; family Streptomycetaceae; genus Streptomyces; species Streptomyces sp. NPDC029216. The sequence continues at coordinate 13,691 of NZ_JBEZWL010000104.1, forward strand.
GGGCCACCTGGAGCGGCCTGCCACACGCCCTCGGCGCAGGTGGCGCCGACCTGCTCTTTCAGGCCGGGTTCGGCGCGCATGGGCGAGGCGTTCTTCGTCATCGTGGCGAGCTCATTTCGCCGGCTTGCGCCGGCCTGAGCTTCTGGCCCTTCTCGGTCGGCAGCGGGTACTTCGCCTTGTCGCTGGTGACCTCCGAGTACGTCGAGGCGCGGGTCGCACCTGTACCCACGTCGCACTTCTCCAGCTGCTTCACGAGCCACTTCAGCGTCGGGTGCTCGGGGCGCTTGTTCGCGTCCCCGAAGATGAAGGGCTCAGCGTTCCGGCCCAGGCCCTTGCCGGACTCGTTGCCGTCGCCCTCGTCCGCGTCGTCGCCTGTATCCGGATCGAACACGGTCTTCCCGCCGGGGCTCTCGGGCACGTTGGCGATGCCGACCAAGTCCGGGTACTTCTCCAGCCGGCCCTTCCGCTGCTCATAGAGGTAGTCCTCGGCGAGCACGGCCGGGTAGTTCTTCGGACCCGGACGGTTCGCGCCGTGCGCGCCCTGGGGCTTCACGTGCGTGGAACGAGGCTGCCGGTGAGGCGCGGCGCGTCCTCGGGGCGCGAGGCCGGCGCGGCCATACCCGCACACCCGGGTCCTGGACACAGAGACCCGACAACCCCACGCCCTGCATCGCTGACGGACGGAAAAGAGCTTCTCCTTGCTCCTCGCGGTCATCGGATCGGCCGCCCTTCCCGCTCGCGTTCGAGCCTCGACTGCTTCCTGGTCGCCTCCCGGGCCATGTCCCGGAGATGGATCGCTTCCTTGTGCGTGATCGGCGCGTCATGAAGGTTGTGCGAGCCCCGCAGGAAGTTCTCCGTGCGGTCGGCGATGGAGTATGCGAGCGCCTGCTCGATCACCGCGCTGGTCTGGCGCACCTCGCCCAGCTCGTCGCGCAGCTTGCGCAACAACCCGTCCCGCTCGCGTTCGGCAGCCTCGATGCTCATCAACCGTGTCAACACGCTGCCCAGCAGCGGGTCGCGGGAGCGGAACAGCTCCACGGCGCGCTCGGTGGCAGGATCGGCATCAAGGTGCATGTCGAGCTGTGCCAACAGGAACGCCATCACCAGCGTGCCCTGGCTCAGCCGCCGGCTGAACTCCCGAGCGGCGCTGTCGCTCACGCCCAGCTCACGGACTGCGGCTGCTCGCAGCTGTTCCCGCAGCGCGTTCATGACGCTCTCGGGCAGCGCCTTGATGTGCGGCTGGCTCTGCACGCCGACGAGACGGAAGCCCGACTGGGGGAGCGTGGCGGTCTCGGCTGTACTGCCCGAGCCCCTTTTCGAGGGCGCGCTCTGCACCGCGCGCCGATCACCGGTGAACTGCAGCGATCCGGGCCCCACCTGCTCGGGTTCGTCCGGTGCGGCGCCGTCGTCATGAGCAGCGATTTCGGCTGTAGCAGCGCCCTCCACGTCCGGCTGTGCCCCGGGAGCGGAAACGGCATCGGCCGCAGGGCCCGTCGGCACACCGCCCGGGAGCACCCCGTCAGCGGTGTTCTGCCCGCCGCCGGCGCCACCGCGCTGATTGGATCTGCCGGCGCGTTCGGAGTTGCCAACGTCGGGCTCGTGGTCCTGCTCCAGGTTCGGGCGATCCGTTTCGGCTTCCCCATCGAGATCAGCCCGCGGGCCTTCACCCTCGAGTTGATGAGCCTGGACGCGCTTCAACTCCTCGCTCGCACCACGCCGGTAGGCGTCGAGGAAGGACGTGTCCACATCCATCACCTCGTCGGTGGGCGTGGCCGCCTCCAGCATCTCTGCGAAGTCCCGGCTCATACGAGCTCACCGTCCTCGTCGTCGAGCAGGTAGTTGTCGCCGCGGGTGAGCCCGATCAGCGAGTCGAAGCCCGTGGTGACGACGCGTTCGAGGTTCGCCGAGTTCTTCGCCAGCGCCGCGACCTGATCGACGAGCTCATTGAGCCGCGCGATCTCCAGGGTCGGCAGGTCATAGTCGAGGTTCTCGCGCCGGATCTTCTCGACCACCGCCTCGGCCACGTACTCGCTCACCGAGGAGAACCCGCGCTTGTCGGCCCAGTACTCCGCGCGCTGCTTGTCGTCCGAGCTCAGCCGGACGAACATGCCCTGGCGGCCACCGCTGCTGCTCTGTGTCCTGCCCGGCAGCTTCTTCTTCGCGCCGCGCACAGGTTGCGTCGTCTTGTCCAACTCGTGTGCAGCAGTCATCTGCGGCTTCTCCATGCCTTGCCTCGCCAATCCGTTAAGTCGCCTTATCGGCGCTGGTGGATAAGACATCTGCCACTCTTTGTGTTTCCTGTCGAGCATCGGCAGAGTCGAAGACGCGCCCAGTCGGCCCCCTCGCCACGCATTGCCGCAGCCGGTGGTCCTCTGTCTGATGGGCGCCCGCTCAGGAGGCGGGCAGGGGAGTTGACGTCGCGTTCGTCGTGCAGTCGACAAGTTCCTGGGTGAACCTCGGGGACTGCCAGATCGCCTTGTCCTTGTCGTTCGGCAGGTGTTCGACGATCGACCCGGTGCCGAGCGGCGCACCGCCGGCGAGGAAGTGCAGCGTCTCCTGGCTGAAGCCTGCCTTGTACACCGAGGTCGCCAGGCACTGGCCGGCCGCCGCGTAGGTCTTCTTCTGGCTCTCGTCACGGGCGTAGGAGGAGAACATCGAGACCAGGCCCTTGGTGAGCTCGATGGACGAGCTGACTGGCTGATCCGCGCGGACTGGGTAAGCAGGCTTCAGGTTCGGCTTGCCCACCACTGGCTTCGCGGCTGCCTCCGGCGGCGTGTAGCTCTGGGCCTTGGGGCTACCGCTGTCCGGAAGTGCGGCCTCGATGACGCATCCGTCGAAGTCCTTGCGCAGTGACCGCGAGGCCAGGAGCGCGGCGTCGTCCTCGCTCACCTTGTTCAGTCCGCCGATGACTGTGCCTATGTCGTCGCTGTCGGCCTTGACGATGTAGGCCAGTGCCTTCTCCGACATTCCCGCCTTCCGCACTGCGCTACCCAGGCAAGCTCCGCTGTCCTCTCCGGAGCTTCCGGCGCCTTGGAAGGCGAGCTTGTCCAGCGCCTTGCCGAGAGCCGTGTCGGCGACCTTGGCTGTGCTCGCCGCCGGGCTTGATGTAGGCGACGGCTGTGTCTCCTTGGCCGTTCCGCCGTTGCCGCTGGAGCACCCAACGAGCACGACGCCCGCAGTCAGCGCCGCAGTGGAGAGTCCAACCTTCCTCGTCCTCCAGGTCCTCATCTCTTCTCGCCTCACATCCCCTGTTGCCGACCAGTCTGATTGGATCCACTGGTCTCTGAGGGTATCTCATTCGAGTGGCCATTGAATGATGGCCTGCGATGAGTCGGAATGTCGCGAGATAGAGGATGTAGAGGCTGCAAAGAGCGGGACTCGGTTGGGCAGAGTGCCTGCGGGCCCGTCTGGCGCTTGGGGATCAACAGAGTTGATCCGGAGGGCTCTGCGAAAGCAGGGCGCAGCCTGGTGCAAGGAACCGCCTTGCCTCGCAGTCGAGATGGACTCGACCTGCTGCGGTCGGCTCCCTCGGACCTTCGGCGCAGTGATCGCGTCCATCGCCTGCGACCGGGAGTTCATGCAGGGGCCACGCTCTGACGCGCGTCCACTTTCGGAAGGAGAGCGCCGGACAATGCACGGCGCGAACCACCCAGACCTTGGCGTTGCCTGGGGTACGACCCGCCAGGGCGCAGCAAGCGCTGGCCCCAACCGGTCAGCACCGAGGCTGTGAGCCCATCCCGGTGGTGAATTCCCGCCACCGCGAACCGCAAGGTCCAGGAGGCACCCGAGGACCTCACATACGACACGAGCGTAGATGCCGCCGCCGGCGTCTTCCGCGCCGCCAACACCACCACGACGGACGGAGACACGGCATGGTGCTCGCGATCGGCGCGCTGCTCGGCTGCGCCGCCACTCTGCTCGCCCTCGCCATCCGGCGCAGCCTGACCCGCACGCCGCACTGCGGGTGGTGCGCGACCGCCTCGAACTGGCCCACCTCCCAGCACGACGCCCTGCTCTGCCGCGGCTACGTCCAGGACCGCCGCCGCGAACGGCTGCGCGACATCAGGCGCGGCCGCCCCGTCGAGGAGCCGAACCAGTGGGGCGAGGCGTACCTACTCGACGAAGAGATCGCCCAGCGAACGAAAGCCGACGCATGAGCACCGCGACCACCACGGCCGCCGCCGGCTTCGCCCAGGCGCTCGCCGGGCCGGCCGACGGATACCCGACCGACCCGGAGGGCACAGCGCCCGTGATCGCCGAAGTCACCGACCCGGCGACAGGCGAGCAGTACCGGTCCCGTTCCCGCCCCGCTCCCGCACCACCTTCACTAACCGATCCATCCGCAAGCCCGTGAACGTCTCCACCCACAACGACTCAGCCCGCAACACCCCCATACAGGCAAAATGCCACGGACCGAGCCTTCGGCAACCTTTAGGCAGTGTCTTCAAAGTGGTCTGAGGCCATAGGAACAGGGGCGCGATGGTGACGGCTGCCTGATAGGACTCGCGGGTTTTGTCGTATCGAGTGGCGATCACGCGGTACTGCTTGAGTCGGTTGAAGCAGCGTTCGACGACGTTGCGTTTCCTGTAGAGGTGTCTGCCGAAGGCGCACGGTCCCGTCTCCGTTGCGGCCGCGGCGGGATCGGTTGGCCCGCTGGTCACGGCGTTCGGGGATGGTGCGGCCGATCCCGCGTTTACGCAGTTGGGCACGTATCTTGCGGGAGCCGTAGCTCTTGTCGCCCAAGACGTGGTCCGGGCGGGTCGGGGCCGCCCGGGCTCGGCCCGGCGGACCTTGACGGTGTCCATGACCTCCTCGAAGAGGGTGCAGTCGGCGGCGTTGCCGCCGGTGAGGACGAAGCCGAGAGGCCGGCCGCGGCCGTCGCAGGCCAGGTGGATTTTCGTGGTCAGTCCGCCTGGGGATCGTCCGCGGGCGTGATCACATATTTCGTCCCGCTGCCCTGCCCCTTTTTACGGGCGCCCACGGCATGCTGACGGGCCCGCTTGACCGTGGAGTCGACCGACACCAGCCAGCCGATGTCACCGGTCGCGTCCTTCTTGGCCTGGGCGGGCGGCCGGCATTCGCGTGAACGTCCCGTCCAGCACCCACCTGCGGAAACGCGTGTACAGGGTCCTCCAGGGCCCGTACCGTGCCGGCACGTCACGTCACGCCGACCCCGTCCGCGGCATCCACACGATTCCGTTCAGTACCCGCCGGTCGTCCAACCTCGGCCGTCCCGAGGACGACCACGGCAACAGCCCGGACAGCGCTTCCCACTCCACATCCGTCAGCTCATGATGACGCGCCATGCCGACCTGATGGTGCATCAGAACCCTTTGAAGGCACGCCCTGATGCAGGTCAGGTGAATGCCGGGCTGGGGGGCGCCGCGCCGTGGTCTGGTCGGGAGTGGCCGGTTACTCGGCGAAGAACGCGAGTTTGATCGGCGAAGCCGATCCGGGGCTCGGAATGGCGAGGTATTCGATCAGCGTAGCTGTCTCGGAATTCGTCAGCTCATGACGACGTGCCATGCCGACATGATCCCGCATCAGAACCCGCTGGTGGCACGCCTTGACGCAGGTCAGGTGAAGGCCGGCCTGGGAGGCGTCGCGCTGCGGTGGTCTGGTCGGGAGTGGTCGGTTGCTCGGCGAGGAGCGTGAGTTTGATCGGCGAAGCCGATCCGGGGCTCGGAGTGACGAGGTATTCGATCAACGCAAGCTGTCTCGGAATTCGTCAGCTCGTGACGACGCGCCGATCCGACTTGATGCCTCATCAGAATGCTTTGAAGAAACGCCTAAGGCAGGCGCGGTGGATGCCGAGCTAGGGGACATCACGCTGTGGTCTGGTCGGGAGTGGCCGGTTGCTCGGCGAAGAACGCGAGTTTGATCGGCGAAGCCGATCCGGGGCTCGGAATGACGAAGCATTCGATCAGCGCAGCTGATTCGGGTGAAGCGTTGAAAGAGAAAATCATCTGATCGGCGAAGCCGATCCGGATGGTGGCATGACGGACAACTGAATATCTCAGCCCAATCAGCCAACTGCGCGCGGACGACGTCATCGATCCGGGCGCTTTGCTGTATTCGAGGAGAAGAACTCATGCCGAACGCTCGGAACAACGGGCAGCGGGGCCGATCGGTGGCGCGGCCCAGACAGGTCTCGGCCAGAACCTGGCAGTAGTCGGGTTCGGTGAAGTTTGAGGCTCTGTACGGCCATGGTGCGCATCTTGAGGCCGTCGGATTCGGCAGCGAGCGTGTAGCAAAACGGCTCGTTCAGCTTTGTGTTGCACCCATCGGGGTTGGCCGCGATCAGGCCGGATCCCGCACTTGCCCCCCTTTCCCTGAACACCCATGTATGGGCATCGCTTTGTGCTGCCCGCGCAGTAGGAGGAGAAACCTGATGAATCACGAGTCCACGACGTTGTCGGTCGCGTTCAACGGGGCCGATAACACGGGTAAGACCACGCAGATCGGCCTGCTGGCCCGCCGGATCGGTCCGGCTGCGGCGCTCGCCGGCGCCCTGCACGACCACGACTCTCGATGGACCGATATCCAGGGCGACATGGCCGGATGGTGGTTCGAGACGAGCCGCATCGAGGAGTTCGTGGACGTCCTCGCGTCTTCTTACCTCGCGCGATCCGCCGCCCCCGGCGTCGGGAGCCTGCGACTGTTCGACCGGGGCATCCCCATGCTGGAGGCGTCGGTCGCCGCCACCGTTGCCGTCCGCGAGAACCTGGCCGCCCCGGCGGCGGCCGACCGGGCACGGGCCCTGCTCGAACCGTGGGCCACGGACCTTCGCGTCGCCGAGAACGCTGAGCTTTCCCTCTACCTGGCGTTCTCCAATGAGATCGACAAGAACGTGGCCCACAGCCTCGCCCACCAAGCGAGCGTCACCCCGCCCTACGACCGCTACCAGCAGGCCCTGCACGAACGACTCCACGTCATGGCCACCGAAGAGGGCCGCTTCTCGCACACGGTGCTGATCGGTGGCCGCTCCATCGTCGAGGTGCAGCGGGAAATCCGGCGTCTGCTGCACCCGCGGCACCCGGCCGTCCCTGCCCGTGCCCTGGACGGGGTGCAGATCATCGCGCTCGCCGGGCTGTCCGAGAGCGGCAAGAGCAGCGCCGGCGAGTATCTGCGCATGCGACACGGCCACGCCCGCCTCAAGATCGGGTGGCTGCTCGACACCGCCGCCGCGCACGCCGGCCTAGCCGACCCGTACGCGGTCACAGAGGTCGTCCAGGCCGAGTTGATCGTCGACGCCCTGGATCGCTATCTGACGGCCCACCACTACCTGACCGACGTGACGATCGAGTCGCTGCACTCCTTGGAGTCCACCGCCGAACTGCGACGACTGCTCGGACGGCAGGTCACCGTCACATACCTCGACACGCCTATGGCGGCCCGCCGCGCACGCAGCGAAACCGGAGCCGACGACGTGGTCGTGCGCGACCTCGTCAAGGAGAGTCGAGGCGCGGACAGGATCGCGGGCATCGCGGACGAGGTGATCGACAACTCCGGTACACGGCTCGGCCTGGAGCGCCGCTTGGACGCGCTGTTCCTCGATCGCCACTGGCCCGCACGGCACCCGGAGACGCAGCCCGTGAACATGCTGGGCCTCCCGATCAGCCTGGAGTCCTACCTGCACAAGCTGCTGGACCGCACCACCGGCGGCGCTGACCCGGTGGTGGACCTGCTGGCCGTCACGGGGTCCGCTGCCAAGGGCAGGTACCGGAGCGGGTGGAGCGACCTCGATGTGCTCGTCGTCGCCGACAACGCCCGTTTGGGTCCCCTCGCCGACGTGCTGGCCGAACTCCGCCCCGACCTGGAGGGTGTCAAGCTCGGCGTCAGCGTCGTCACGCTCGCCGAATGTCGCACCGGCAACCTGTCCGTTCGGCTCCAGCACGTGCTGGCCCAGATCGGTGCCGGTGCCATCACCCCGCTGTGGGTCCGAAACGGCCTGCGGCTCCCCGCTCCGGACCCGGCCGCCATCGTGGCCGCCACCGTCATGAACGGGGTCCAGGCAACCTTCGACATCCGCCGCCAGATCCTCGCCGGCGCCGGCGATCTGCACGCCCTCTACAAGGTGACGGCACTGTCCGCGAAGGTGCAGTTGGAGTTCCGCCGCGTACCGGTCTCCGCCGACGAGGACGCCCTGACCACGCTCCTCGGCGCCCACGGCCACGACACCTCCCTGGCCCGCACCGCCCGTACCGACCGCGCCGCCGCCCTCGAGGTCGCCCGGATCGTCCTCGACCTGTGGGACCACACCATGAAGGGAGTTGAGCAGTGACCGACGCAGTCTTCGCGAAGGACTTCCCCGATCGCACGGCCGCGATGGGGGAGGTTCGTGGCCACCGCCTGATCAAACACCGTCTCTCCGTTCCCCGGCTCCATGGTCTTCACGACGGGCCGGACGGCAGCCAGGTGGTCTTCGACGACGTGTTCGCTCAGGGACGGTGCGAACTCCTCCTCGGCGACCTCATCGCCCTCGCCGACCGCGACCCGAGCCACATACCCCGTCTCGTCAAGCTCGTTGAAGCCGTGTGTCACGACCTGACCACCGCCTTCACGCACGAACGCCGATACCCCCTGAGTAGCTGCGTTCCCACCCTCTACGCCGACCGCATCCGACCCGGTGGACGCCTGGACACCTGGTACCTGAACCCCGGCCACTCCGTCGTTCCGGCCGGAGGAAACGTTCCCGCTCTCACTGTGGCCGACCTCGCCGACCACACGATCACCGTCAACGACCGGCCGCTCACCATCAACCTCCCCGACATCGTCCGTACCACCCGCCAGATCCTGACACCGGACAGCAGCTGGGTGTGCGGACACACTCAGGGAGACCCCACCGAGCCCAACATCGCCGACCCCCTGTGCTGGCTCGACTTCGCACTCGCCGGCCTCAACACCCTTCCGGGCGAAGCCGCCAACCTCCTCTGGTACCTGATGGGCCTGGGCGGCTGGCTCGTCCCCACCTATCAACCCGACACCTACCACCGCACCATGCGCCTCGCCCTCCCGCCCCTCACGACCCCCCGGATCACCCACCTGGACCACCACCCCCGACTCCGACACCTCGACATCCACTACCAGTGGAACACCGGCCCCGGCCGCCGAGCCGCCCTCACCACCGCCCTGCGAGCCCTGCCCGACATTCCCTGGCACGACTTGCGCCCCTTCCTCACCCTCCGCGTCCTCGGAGTCGTCCGTCCCTGGACCTTCACGACGACCGACACCCTCCTGACGCTGATCAAAGCTGCCGAACTCCATCAGACGAGCAGCAACGCCACCGAGTTCTTCACTCAGCACACATTCGAACGGAGTTCCCGTGAACCACGCCCTCCCCATCACTGATCAGTCGCTGAGCGTCCGACCCCTGCTCGGCCGCACTGCTCTGGTCACCGGAGCCACCGGTGGCATCGGCACCGCGATCTGCCGTGCCCTCGCCGCCGCCGGCGCCCACGTCGCCATCGCCCATTACGACGACGACGCGGCCGCCGCCGACCTCCTGGACCAGCTGCCCACCCGAGGCATCGCCGTCTCCGGTGATCTCACCGATCCGAAGTTCTCGGCCGCCGTGATCACCACCGTCACCGACGCCCTCGCACCCGTCGACATCCTGATCAACAACGCCGGCGCCTACCCCCGTATCCCCTGGGAAGACCTGAACGAGGCCGACTGGGAACAGTCCCTCGCCGTCAACCTCCACGCTCCGCGCCGCCTGTGCCAGGCTGTCACCGCGAGCATGACGGCACGCCAGTGGGGCAGGATCGTGAACATCGGCTCGATCAATGCCCTCGTGGGCCGTCGCCAGCTCACCCCTTACGCCACGGCCAAGGCCGCGATGCTCGGACTGACCCGGTCCCTGGCCCGCGATGTCGGCTCGGGCGGGATCACCGTCAACTCGGTCCTGCCCGGAGCGATCCAGGTTCCTGCTGAAGATGCCCTCCCGCCCGCCGCCCGGGTGTCCCCCGAGCACCAGATCGCCCGCCAGTGCGTTCCCCGCCGCGGGCGGCCGGAGGACGTGGCCGCCGCTGTCGCCTTCCTGGCAAGTCCTTCGGCCGGGTTCATCACCGGTCAGAGTCTCCACGTTGATGGCGGGTGGGTGATGAGCTGATCTCCTTCGGCCGGGTTCATCACCGGTCGAATTCTCCACGGTGGTGGCGGCTGGATGATGAACTGATCTCCTCGACAGCAACGCCTGAGGAGACACAGTGAAAGAACGCGTCCGTGCCGTCCTGATCACCCCGGCCCGCACCATGCTCATCATCCGCCGCACCATCCCCGGCCGCGACGTCTACCACGTCCTCGTCGGCGGCGGCATCGAGGACGGCGACCCCACACCGGAAGCGGCTCTCCACCGTGAGATCCACGAGGAGATCGCAGGGAAGGCTCACATCGTCCGGCTGCTGGGCACTCTCGCCGACACCGAACGCGAAGAGATCCAGCACATCTATCTCGCCGAGGTCCGTACCTGGGCCTTCGACGACCGTACCGGCAGCGAGTTCACGCGTGCCGATCGCGGCACCTACGAACTCGTCGAGACCCCCCTCAGCACCCCCGAGGCCCTGGCCACCCTCAACCTCCAGCCTCCCACGGTGCTGCCGTTGATCCAGAAGGTCATGTCCGAATGGGCGTGAAGCTCTGCACGGCGCGGTTCGAATCCGCAGTGCGCCGGCTGATCCTCGGCGTACGCCAGTGGGAACACCGTGCAGACCGACCACGGAACAGGTTCGGCTCCTGAGCGCTGCAGATGATCCCTGAGGCGTGTCCCTGGAGATCTATGCAGCTCCAACTACCCCAGCACCCCGGTGCGCGCGCTGCCTTCGGGCAACCGCGGCGCCGGGGTGCTGTTTTTCTTCTTCGTGGCTCGCTTTACTCGCCCCGTGAAGGGCCGTGAGCACAAGGGATCAGCAGAGCTGATCCGGATCTGACGTTGAAGAACATCCTTGTTCCGCCAGGAGTCGGCCTGGCCGACTCCATGAGCGGCTACCGCCTTGCCGCTGCCGCTGCCGCTGCCGCTGCCGCTGCCGTACCCGGCGAGATCATCCTCTTCATCGCGGCAGGAGATCTTGTCAACCGTCTTGCCCCGCCGGGAGCACATGGACGGTACGTCGGCCTGTGGGGCAGCTACCTGGCGCCGACCGTCGGTACCGCGCCTCTCCTCGCCGCGTGGTCGCTCAGCCACGGAGGGGGTGTCACCGCAACTTGGGTTATCTGCGGTACCGGAGTGCTCGGGCTGTCCTGTGCCGGCCCTTGCACTCCAGCATCCGTACCCGGGAACGCACTGACGACGCCGAGGTGTTCCGTCTCCTGGCTGACGAAGCCGGACGGCCTCGTTCACCAGGACCTCGCCGCCGTGGAGGCCGCACACATCTACGGCGGGCGCTGCGAACTCGACGAACTCGTCTTCCTTCGAACCCATGCGGGCGGCCCACCCCCAGCACAAGCACCGACCAAGGAGCACGGACCATGATGAGTTTCCTCAGCCGCACGGCTTCATCGAGACCGAAGAGCAGGAGAGGACCCGGCTGGCCCAGGCCCCCGAAGGCTCGCTGAACCCCTACCTGTCAACTCTGCCCGTGTGACCATCGACGAGTGGCCCGAGGACCTGCTCGTCGAACTGCCCTGGCAGCAGCCGCGCACTCACCAGGCCTACCGCGTCGTCGTGGTGCCGATCGAGTTCCGGAAGGTCGACCTCGCCACCGCCCTGGCCCCGTCGTCACGCGTGTCCGGCGAGACTCCGCACGCCCCGGAACCGCTGTGCGGCTCGTGCGAAGACCACGGCCTGATCACCCGCTTTGACCGGTCCACGGACGGGATCACCGGTCACAGCCGGTGCGACAACGCGCCGTGTGAGGCGGGAGCCGAGACTGCCGCGCACGTGTGCGCCGGTCGCCGCTACTGCCCTCCGTTCCAACGCCACGGCGCCTCCGGATCCGGGGCCTTCGGCCGGTCCCTCCCGGTTCGAAGCGGGCCGGGGGCACCCACCGCACTCCGGTTGGCTCCTCGCGCCGGACGGCAGGATCCAGCCGTAGCCGACCGGCGGCTCGCCTTTTCTGCATGATCAGCGGAGCTGATCCGGTTTGGCCTTCGGAAGATCACGTCCACGCCAGGAGTGCAGCCGTGAGCCAGGCGCTCCGCTGCAGAGCAGCGCCGGGGGGCTCACTGCCGAATCCATCACATCGTCCGGGGGAGATCGCCGCGATCCGCGAACACTTCGGCGAACTGCCCGACTGGAACGACCGCTTCCCGCTGCTCAAGGACGACCGGCAAGGTCGTCCGGCCTCCTCCTACCTGCCCTGTCTCGATGCCCACGATCAGGCGCGGTTCGCGAAGAACCTCTTCGGCGTGCGCGCCTACCGTCGGCCGCCGGCCCGCGAGGTGGAGCGTCTGGACACCAGCACCCTGGGCTGGTTCGCCGTGTTCCGCGGGCTGGTGCCCGTGGACTGGCTCATCGACCGGCTGCGGAGTCCGGCGCAGCATCGAGCGAACGCCTCGCTGCTGCGGAGATGTGAGCGACGGCCGGCGCATCAGGTCGCGACCGCCGGCTCTCTTCGTGGCACGCATTGCTCTCTTCGGCCTCGGCCTTCGAGGTCGCGTCCAATGCTTCACACATCAGGCCACCTCCTTAGACGTCATCTCATTTGGCCAGTCTTCGGTAGCAGATGAGGGTGCAGGCGATGCTGGTGAAGGCGAGGAAGTGGTCGGCTTTGCGTTCGTAG
>NZ_JBEZWL010000105.1:0-26184 GCF_040648015.1 Streptomyces sp. NPDC029216
CGTGTGCTGTTCGGTTGGGGGCCCCCCCCCCAGTCGTCCCCCCACCGCCCGGCGGGCGCCGCGGCGGCGTCCAGCGGCGCCGCTCCCGCCCGCGCCGTCACCCCGTACCCCCAGCCCGGCCACCGGCCCCGCGCAGCCGGTCCGGGCCGCCTGGGCCAGCAGGGCGTGGCGGGTGCCGCATTCGTGGCGGGTGCGCCGCAGGACGTCGGCCAGGTTCGCGCAGTCGGCCCGCAGCCGGCCCTCCCCGGGCGGCACGGGCGCCCGCATCCGGCCGGGCCGGGGGTCGCAGGGGAACACCGACCGCAGCGCGACCACCACCTGTTCGGCGGCGGCCAGCACCCGCCGCTGCCCGGGGGTCGCTCCGGCGACGCGCAGCGGCAGCAGGGCGGTGCCGAGCCGGTCGTCGGGCAGCGGGGCCCGGGTCATGCCGGCGGCCCCGCCGGTCAGCCAGGCGGCCTGGACCGAGCGCCGGCGCGGGTCGCGCAGGGCGGTGGCGAGGAGCACCTCCCCGCCCTGGGAGAGCCGTTCGCCGGCGATCCGCAGCGCGGGCTCCGCCTGGACGGCGAGGTCGAGGCGGACGGGGCCGGCCGGGCCGTCGACGGTGCAGCCGATCCGGAAGCCGCGCCGCCCGCCGGCGTCCGGGAGGGCCCTGTCCGGCACACGGGCCGCCGGGTCCGGGAACACCTCCTCCAGCGCGGCCCCGGAGGCGAGGCGGGCCAGGGCCGCGTAGGCGTCCAGCGCCTGGGACTTGCCGCTTCCGCTGGGGCCCGTGAACAGCGTCACCGGGCCGAGGGGGAACACCGCCGCCCGGTGCGGTCCGAAGGCGGAGAGCTGCAACTCCGTGACAACGGGCCGCCGGTGCGCAGCCGCTCCGCCGGGATCTGAGTGCGCAGGGGTACTGGCCTCGGAGCCGGAGCCGGTCCCGGAGCCCGAGCTGCGGGGCGGCGTACCGGCGCCGAGGCCGAGGTCGGCGGCCTCGCGTAACGGGGTGTCAGGTGCGGCTGCGCCGCACGGCGGCGTACAGGGCGGGGCGGCGAAGGCGCGCGGCCCCGCCGCGTCCAGTGTGGCGTCCATGGGCGGACGGTACGGTCCGCGGGGCCCGGACCGGGCCCGGCGAACCGTTCCACCGCCGCGACCTTCCTACGATCGGGGGACGGCCGCGGCCGCGATCCCCTCCACCTCGGTCCCGACGGGCGCCAGCAGGAAGACGTTCCGGTCCACCCGGTGCATCCCGCTGCCCAGCCCGAAGACCACCCCGCTGCTGAAGTCGAGGATCCGCTTGGCCACTTCGCTGTCCGCGCCGGTGAGGTCCAGCAGGACCGGGATCTGCGCGATCAGGTACTCCGCCACTTCCCGCGCGTCGGCGAAGATCTGGACCCGGATCACCACGAAGCGCCGCTGTTCCGCCGCGGAAGCCCCGGGGGCCTTGGGGATCGTGCGGTGGTCCACCCGGGAGGGCCATTCGTTGCGACTGCGCAGCGGCACCACCTGCGCGAGTCCCTCCCACTGCTCGTCGGTGACGTCGTACCTGCTCACCGGGCCGCCTCGGCCGTGCGCTTCATGTGCATCCCCCCATCCTCTCGCGTTTCACCCGTTCGGCCCAACACCGACACGAAGCACGTAGGGTCGCCGCCATGACCAATGGCGACGAGGTCCGCACGTTACGCGACATCGCGGGTGCCGGTCCCGCCCGGCACGCCACACCGGGGACGGCCGGGGCGGGAACGGGGCGGCCCCACCGGCGCGAGGACGCCATCCGCAACCACGCCCAGATCCTCGCGGCCGCCGAGCAGTTGTTCACGGAGCGGGACCCGCCCACCGTGACGATGGATCAGATAGCCAAGGCCGCAGGGGTGGGGCGGGCCACCCTGTACCGGCGGTTCCCCGACCCGCCGGCCGTCGCCGCGGCCCTCCTCGACGAGCACGAGCGCATCCTGCAGGGCCGTCTCGCGTTCGGCCCGCCCCCGCTGGGCCCCGGCGCTCCCCCGGCGCAGCGGCTGGCGGCCTTCTACACCGCCGTCCTGGCCCACCTGGAACGACACCTCCCGCTGACCCTGGGCATCCGGCCCGGCCCGGCCCGGTTCTCCACGGGCGCCTACCGGCACTGGCGCGCGCACGTGCGGGCCCTGCTCGTGGAGGCCGGCGCCCCCGATCCCGACGTCAGCGTGGACGCGCTGCTCAGCCCGCTGACCCCGGAGGTCTACCAGTTCCAGCGGTACACCCTCGGGTTCCCGCCCGAACGCATCGCCGAGACCCTCGGCCGGCTGGCCCGCGGGGTACTCCCCGACCCCCCAATGGGTTAGGTTAGGCATACCTAACCTTCGATGTCCCCAGGGACGAGGGAGAGATTCCGCATGCGCCTGTCCGGTGCCCCCGCCGCCACGCCCGCCGCCGCCCGGCCCACCGACGCCGAGCGGGTCCGCTCCGTCCTGGCCGCCGCCCACTCGATGACGGTGGTCATCGACGGGGTGCGCCACGAGGTCCGCCACCTCGACGACGGCGATCCCCTCGGCCGGCTCCATCTGCACCCGGCCGCCCCCGCCGCCGGACACCCCGCCTCCCCGCTCGGCGAGGGCCGCCCCTCGATCCGGCTGGAGTTCACCGACATCGCCCCGACCCCCGTACGCGACCGGGTGCGCGCCCGCGTCACGGTGCTGGGCCGCCTGCTGACCCCGTACGCCGGCGAGGACGCCGGCCCCGACGCCACCACCTGCGTGGAATACGGCCGGGCCGTCCTGGAGACCGCGGAGGGGACCTCGTACCTCGGGCTGGAGGAGCTGGACGGGGCCTGGCCCGACCCGCTCGCCCCCTACGAGGCGGGCATGCTGACCCACCTCCTCGACGAGCACCCCGAACTGGTCACCCTGCTCCTGCGGCTGGTCCGGCCCCGCCCCACCGCGGCCGTGGTCCGCGCACTGCCGCTCGCCCTCGACCGGTACGGGATCACGCTGCGCCTGGAGGAACGCACCGGGCACCGTGACGTACGGCTGCCCTTCCCCTCGCCGCTGGACGACGTCGAGCAGTCGGGCGCGCAGATCCAGGCACTGCTCAGCGCGGCCCGGCGGCGCTCGCACCCCAACACCCTGCCCGCCTGAGGGGCGCCGGACCTCCGCCGGAGGGCCGCTCGAACCCGGGCGGGAAGCGGAATACCTCCCCTCGCGGCCTTCGTTGCGCCCTCCATGAAGGCCATCACCTACAGCAGCTACGGAACTCCCGCCTCCCTGGAGCTCGTCGAGGTGCCCGAGCCCAAGGTCGGTCCCGGGGAGGTGCTGATCCGCGTCAGGGCCGCCGGGGTCAACCCCGTGGACTGGAAGCTCGCCGCCGGCTTCCTGGGACACGTCCTGGAGGTCCGGCACCCGGTCATCCCCGGGTGGGACGTGGCCGGCACCGTCGAGGCCGTCGGCCCCGACACGGACGACTACGCCGTGGGCGACGAGGTCTACGGGTACGTCCGCAAGGAATGGGTCCAGCTGGGCACGTACGCGGAACTGGTCTCGGCCCCCGTGCGCACCCTCGCCCGCAAGCCCGCGACGCTCACCTTCGAACAGGCCGCGGGCCTCCCCCTGGCCGGCCTCACCTCCTACCAGGCCGTCACCCGCGCCGGGGTCACCGCCGGCCAGACCGTCGTCATCCACTCCGCCGCGGGCGGGGTCGGCTCGCTCAGCGTGCAGATCGCCGTCGCCCTCGGCGCCCGGGTCATCGGCACGGCCAGCGCCCGCAACCACGACTACCTGCGCTCCCTGGGCGCCGAACCGGTGCTCTACGGGGACGGCACGGCCGAGCGGATCGCCGCCCTGGCCCCCGGCGGCGTGGACGTCGGGCTCGACTTCTACGGCGAGGGCGGCGTCGAGCTGCTGCAGTCCGTGGTCCGGCCGGGCGGCCCGGTGATCTCCGTCGCCGACAACGACGCGGGCGACAAGGGCGCGAAGCACATCTGGGCCCGCTCCTCGGCCACCGACCTCGCCGCCCTCGCGGAGCTCGCCGACACCGGGAGGATCACCGTCAAGGTGGGTCACGTCCTCCCGCTCGCCGAGGCCGCCCGGGCCTGGGAGCTGAGCGCGAACGGCCAGGCCCGCGGCAAGATCGTGCTCACGGTCTGAGCGTCCCCGCCCGCCCCCGGTTCGCGCAGGCTCACACCCCCTGCCGGGCGTAGCGGTTGGCGGGGCGCGGCAGGCCGTAGTGCTCGCGCAGGGTGGTGCCGGTGTACTCGGTGCGGAAGAGGCCCCGGCGCTGGAGGAGCGGCACCACGTGGTCGACGAAGTCGGTCAGGCCGGTGGGCAGGACCGGCGCCATGATGTTGAAGCCGTCGGCGGCCCCCTGCGTGAACCACTCCTCCAGCTGGTCGGCGATCTGCTCGGGGGTGCCGGCGTGGACACGGTGGCCGCGGCCCGCGCCGAGGCGGGCGATCAGCTCGCGCAGGGTGAGCCCGTCGCGGCGGGCGAGTTCGGCGACCAGCGTGAACCGGCTCTTGTTGCCGTTGATGTCCCGCTCCTGCGGGAGTTCGGGCAGGGGGCCGTCGAGCGGAAGGCCGGTCAGGTCGGTGCCGAGCATCCCGGAGAGCTGGGCGAGCCCGTACTCGGGGATCTGGAGTTCGGTGAGCTCCCGTTCCAGGGCCTTCGCCTCGGCCTCGGTGGAGCCGATGACCGGGGCGACGCCGGGCAGGACGAGGAGGTCCTCCTCGGCGCGGCCGTACCCGGCGAGGCGGGACTTGAGGTCCTTGTAGAAGGCCTGGCCGTCGGCGAGGGTCTGCTGCGCGGTGAAGACGGCCTCGGCGTACCGTGCGGCGAACTCCTTGCCGTCCTCGGAGGAGCCGGCCTGGACGAGCAGCGGGTGGCCCTGGGGCGAGCGGGGCACGTTGAGCGGGCCGGCGACGGAGAAGTGCTTCCCCCGGTGGTCGGCCGGGTGCAGCCGGTCGGTGTCGGCGTAGATCCCGCCCTCCTTGTCGAGGACGACCGCGTCGTCCTCCCAGCTGTCCCAGAGCTTCGTGGCGACCTCCAGGAACTCGCGGGCGCGCTCGTAGCGCAGGCCGTGTTCCAGGTGCTCGTCCCGGTTGAAGTTGCGGGCCTCCTCGACGGTGCCGGAGGTGACGATGTTCCAGCCGGCCCGGCCGCCGCTTATGTGGTCCAGGGAGGCGAACTTACGGGCCAGGTTGTAGGGGTCGTTGAAGGTGGTGGAGACGGTCGCGATGAGCCCGATGTGCGAGGTGACGGCGGCGATCGCGGACAGCAGGGTCAGCGGCTCGAACCCGCCGAGGGCGTTGTACCGGGCCTTGCCCCACAGGGCGAGGCCGTCGGCGAAGAAGACGGAGTCCAGGCGTCCGCGCTCGGCGGTGCGGGCCAGTTCCTGGAAGTAGGACAGGTCGGTGACGCGTTCGGGGCTGGCGGCGGGGTGGCGCCAGGCGGCGTCGTGGTGGCCGGCGTTCATCAGGAAGGCGTTCAGGTGCAGGGTGCGGGGTGCGGGCATGTCTGTTCCCTAGGACGTGGCGGGGGCGGGTCAGGCGGGGACGCGCCAGAGGCTGAGGCGGCGTTCGACCGCGACCAGGAGCTGGTTGAAGGCCACCCCGATCGCGGAGATCGTGACGATCCCCGCGTACATCTGGGGGATGGCGAAGTTGAACTGCGAGGCGTTGATCAGGTAGCCCAGGCCCGCCTTCGCGCCGATCATCTCGGCGGCCACGAGGACCAGGATCGAGACGGCGCCCGCCAGCCGGATGCCGGTGAAGACGGCCGGGACCGAGGCCGGGAGGATCACCTTCTGGAAGAGCCTGGGCGTGGACAGGTCCATCGAGCGCGCCAGCCGGACCAGGGTGGGGTCGGCGTCGCCCACGGCGCTGATGGTGTTCAGCAGGATCGGCCAGACGCAGGCGTAGACGACGATCGACACCTTCGAGGTCTCGCCGATGCCGAGGAGGAGGACGAAGACGGGCATCAGGGCGAGGGCCGCCGTGTTGCGGAACAGCTCCAGCAGCGGGCCGAGGAAGGCCGCGACCGGGCGGTACCAGCCGATCAGCAGGCCCAGCGGGACGGCGATCACCACGGCGATGGCGAAGCCGCCGAGGGAACGGGTGAGGCTGGCCCGGGTGTGCTCGCCGAGCTGCCCGTCGCCGAGCAGCTCCCACCAGGCCCGGGCCACCTCGCTGACGGGCGGCAGGAAGGTGGCGTCGACCAGCCCGAGCCGGG
The DNA here is from genome assembly GCF_040648015.1 of Streptomyces sp. NPDC029216. Taxonomy (NCBI): domain Bacteria; kingdom Bacillati; phylum Actinomycetota; class Actinomycetes; order Kitasatosporales; family Streptomycetaceae; genus Streptomyces; species Streptomyces sp. NPDC029216. The sequence continues at coordinate 6,180 of NZ_JBEZWL010000105.1, forward strand.
GCGCGGCCTCCCAGAGCGCCAGCAGCGCGAGCACCGCCGCCGACCTCAGCAGCCCTGCCCGAAGCCACCGCAGCACGGCCGCGGCCCGGGCGGGGCGGCGCACGGGGGTCCTCCCGGCGGGGGCGGGTAGGGCCGGCGCCGGTCGCGCGGGTGCCCGTACGGGACCCCGGACCTCGGGGGGCTCCCCCTTGCGGACGCCGGGGACGCCGGTGCGGCCGCGCGGGGCCGGGACGGACGGCTCCTCCTCGGTCGCGGGGGCGGGTGCGGGGGTCTCGGTGCTCATACGGCGGCCTCTTCCTTCTCCAGTTGCCGGGCGCGGACCACCTCGTCGTGGAGCAGGGTCCAGATCTCGTGGCGGTGGCGGGCGAACTCCGGGCTGGAGCGCAGGTCCTCGCCGGCCGCCCCGGCGGACCGTTCCCCGAAGGAGACCGGCACGACCTCCTTGACGCGGCCCGGACGGGAGGTGATGACGGCCACCCTCTGCCCCAGGTAGACGGCCTCCTCGATGCCGTGCGTGATGAAGACGACCGTCTTGCCGGTGCGCTGCCAGATGCGGCGCAGCTCGTCCTGGAGGGACTCGCGGGTCTGCGCGTCGAGCGCGGCGAACGGCTCGTCCATGAGGAGCACGTCCGGGTCGTAGGCCAGCGAGCGGGCGATGGCGACCCGCTGGCGCATCCCGCCGGAGAGCTCGTGCGGATGCCGGTCCTCGAATCCGGCGAGGCCGACCAGCTCCAGGAACTCCCGGGCCCTCGCCGCCCGTTGTCTGCGCGGGACGCCGGTCGCCTCCAGGCCGAACTCGACGTTGCCGAGCGCGGTGCGCCAGGGCAGGAGGGCGTACTGCTGGAAGACGGTGCCCCGGTCCAGGCCCGGTCCGGTGACGGGCCGGCCGTCGAGGAGGATCCGTCCGGAGGTGGGGCGGGTGAGGCCGCCGAGGAGGTCGAGGAGGGTGGACTTGCCGCAGCCGCTGGGGCCGACGACGACGAGGAACTCCCCCGCCCCGATCTCCAGGTCGATCCCGTCGAGGGCGGTGAACTCCTCCCTGCTCCTGCCCTTCACCGGGAAGGTCTTCGTCACCGACTGGAACTCGATCTTCGCCATCGCCGGTCAGCCCTTCCCGTACCCGTTGAACTCGTTCGTGTAGAGGTCGGACGGCTTCAGCTGCCCGGCCTTGATCTCGCCGCGCTCCGCGAGCCAGTCGAGCCAGAGCCGGAACTCCTTGTCCTCGATCCGGCCGCCCGTCTCGGCGACCCCGTACGAGCGCCAGTACTTCAGCGTCGCGGTGTCCTCGTTGCGGCCGCGCTTCCTGATGACCGACTCCATGCGGGCGACGACCTCCTCGCGCGGTGTGGTCCGGGACCACTCGATGGCCTTGGCGACACCGGTGGCGAAGGTGCGGACGGTGTCCGGGTTCTCCTCGATGAAGCGCCGGGTCATCACGTAGGAGCCGGCGCTGAACCGGCCGAGCAGGTCGAAGTCGCTGAACAGCGGCCGTATGCCGCCGGCGGCCACGGCCTTGTCGCGCAGCACGCCGCCCAGTACGCCCACCTCGATCTGTTTCTGGCGCAGCGCCAGTTCGGTGTTGACGGGCGGGACGACCAGCGCCTCGACCTTGGCCGCCTCGGCCTTGGACAGCCCGCCCCGGTCCAGGTAGATGTCGAGGAGCGCCTGGGAGTGCGCGCCCAGGGTGTTCATGCCGACCTTCTTGCCGATCAGGTCGCGGGCGGAGCGGATCGGGCTGTCCTCCAGCACGTAGTAGCCGCTGTAGGCGTCCTGGTCGACGCCGTAGTACGAGACGACCGCCTTGATGGGGGCCTTGCCGGCGGCGAGTTTGACGATGGCGCCGTTGAAGGCGCCGCCGAAGTGGATCTGGCCGGTGGCGGCGGACTGGATGTCCTGCGGGCCGCTGATGGTGTTGCCGACCCACTCCAGGGTGAGGCCGCCGAGGTAGCCGAGGTCGGCGGCCAGTTCGGGCAGGGTGACCGAGCCGACGTTGCCCTGGTACTTGAGGGTGGTGACCTGGCCGGCGCCGCCCGGGCGGCCGGACCCGCCGGTGGCGGTGGCGGTGCCGCAGCCCACCGCGGCCGCCGAGATGCCGAGCAGGGTGAGGAACTGGCGCCGGGTGCGGGTGGTCGGGGTGACGGGGGCTGCTGCGGGCATGGCGGGTCCTTGTCGGTGTGCGGGGTTACGGGGTGGCGGCGAGGGCCGCCGCTGCGGGGCGCAGGGCCTCGGCGAACTCGTCGACGGCCTGGAAGAGGTCCAGTTCCGCCTCGGGGCGCAGCCGGTCCGGTCCCGCGCCGCGTTCCACGGAGGAGTCCAGGACGAAGCGGCCGGCGGTGACGTGCCGGGCGCCGAGGGCGGCGAGGACCGGGCGCAGGGCGTAGTCGATGGCCAGGACGTGGGCGAGGCTGCCGCCGGTGGCGAGGGGCAGGACCGTCTTGCCCGCCAGTCCGTCCTGCGGGAGCAGGTCCAGGAAGGCCTTGAGCAGCCCGGTGTACGAGGCCTTGTAGACGGGGGTCGCGATGACCAGGCCGTCGGCTCCGGCGACGGCCTCCAGGGCGCTGCGGATCTCCGGCTCTCCGCGCCGGGCGGACAGCAGGTCGGCGGCGGGGAGCAGGCGTACGTCGACTTGGGCGGTCTCGAACCCGGCGTGTTCGAGGCGGCGCAGCACGTGCTCGGCGACGACGGCGGTACGGGAGTGGGCGGAGGGGCTGCCGGTGAGGGCGAGCAGCTTGGGCACGGGGGCTCCTTGGGATTGCGGGTCAGGCGGAGGCGGAGGCGCCGGAGGCGATGCCGAACGCGGGGTCCGGGACGGTCTCGGGGCTGATCAGGCGGGAGGGCGTGCCGTCGGGGCCCACGGGGACGTCGCCGTCGACGGTGACGCGGCGCAGGGTGCGCTCGTGGTCGTCGGAGTCGTCGACGCCGTAGTGCTGGGTGGCGCGGTTGTCCCAGATGGCCACGTCACCGGCCCGCCACTGCCAGCGGACGGTGTTCTCGGGGCTCTCGATATGCGCCTGGAACAGGTCGACGAGGGCGCGCGAGTCCCGGCCGGTCAGGCCCGCGATGCGCTGGACGAAGTTGCCGAGCAGCAGGGTGCGTTCGCCGGTCTCGGGGTGGACGCGGACCACGGGGTGTTCGGTGAGGAAGGTGGTGGAGGTGAACACCTCGCGGTACTGGGCGAGGGCCTCGGGGAGGGCGTCGGGCCTGAGGGCGGCGTAGTCGTACTCGTTGGAGTGGACCGCGCGCAGTCCGTCGGCGAGCGTCCGCAGCGGGGCGGGGAGGTGGGCGTAGGCGGTGGCGGTGTTGGCCCAAAGGGTGTTGCCGCCGTACGGGGGGACGGTGACGGCCCGCAGGATCGAGAAGGCGGGGTAGGCGGGGACGAAGGTGACGTCGGTGTGCCACTGGTTGGCGCGGGCGCCGTGGTGGGAGTCGATGCCGAGGGCGTAACGGCCGTCGGCGGAGGGGACGGTGGGGTGCGCGACGGGGGTGCCGAGCAGCCGGGCGAAGGCCTCGTGGCCGGCCTCGTCGAGGTGCTCCTGGCCGCGGAAGAAGACGACCTTGTGGGTGAGGAGGGCGGAGCGGATGTCCGCGACGGTGGCGGCGTCGAGCCCGCCGCCGAGGCGGACACCGCCGATCTCGGCGCCGATACGGCCGCCGAGGCGGGTGACGGTGGGGGTGGTGACGGTGGTCATGGGAGCTCCTCGGGTATGGCGGGGCGTGGGAAGGTGCGGGCCGCGTGCCGGTTCGGCCACCGTGCGGGGGTGCGGGTGCGCCATGGGGGGGCCGGAGGGACCCGGAACCATCAGGTTCCGGCCGTCGGGTCCGGCGGGGCCGGAAGGGGACGAGGGCCCTTCCGGAGGGGGTCAGGCCCCGAGGGGGGCCGGACAGCGGCCCGGACACGCGCCCGGCGCGGTACGGGGGCCGGGGGTGTGGAGCCGCGGGGCGAGGTGCACGTTCGCGGTCATGGCCCGGAGCGTGTCAGCGCCGCCGAACGGGGTCAAGCCCCGGCCGGCGCCTTGGCGGGGGGCCGCCGCACCCGTCCTGACCTGCGATTTCCCCCCACAGGGCGGCCGAAAACCCATGGCTGAATTTCACGCCCCCGCAACGCCACGGCCACGCCCCTTTCGCGCGACCCCGTGGCCGCCTCCCCACCCCGCCCTTCCCCCGTTCCCTAGGGCTCCGCCCCGGACGGCACCCCACCCCGGCACCGACCCCGGCCACCCCCGACCCCGCAAACGCCCGGCCAGGGCAACCGCCCGACCGCCCCCGACCCCGCCCGGCCAGGGCAGCCGTTTCGGTGCTGGTCAGGCACGCACCCTCCCCCCAGCCGCCCCGCTCACCTGCGAGGGCGAGATCACATCCGAGAATCCTGGTACCGCCGAGTAGCCCGCCCTAGCATTCGGGCCATGACGGTCCTGCCTGACGACGGGCTCTCCCTGGCCGCCGAGTTTCCTGACGCGACACATGAGCAGTGGCAACGCCTTGTCGAAGGCGTCCTGCGCAAGTCCGGCAAGGAAGTCTCCGGCGAGGCAGCGGAAGCAGCACTGACCACCACGCTCGAGGACGGGCTCACCACCCGCCCGCTGTACACGGCACGCCCCGACGCGGACGCGAAGACCCGCACGACCGGTTTCCCCGGCTTCGCGCCCTTCGTCCGCGGCGGCACCCCGGAGGGCACCAGCGCCTCCGGCTGGGACGTGCGCCAGCGGATCGCGGGCAGTGACCCCGTACGGGTCAACGAGGCGGCGCTGACCGACCTGGAGAACGGCACCACCTCGCTCTGGCTGACCGTCGGCCACGGCGGGATCGCCGCCGCCGACCTCGGCCGGGCCCTGGACGGCGTCTACCTCGACCTCGCGCCCGTCGCCCTCGACGCCGGCTCCGAATTCGCCGAAGCCGCCCGCGCGTTGCTCGCCCTGTACGCGGACCGCGGCGTGACCCCGGAGGCCGCCCGCGCCGCGCTCGGCATCGACCCGCTGGGCCACGAGGCCCGTACCGGCGAGGCCCTGGACCCGGCGCCGGCCGTCGAACTGGCCCGTGAGGCGGCCGCGTCCTGGCCGGGCGTGCGCGCCCTGGCCGTGGACGCCCTGCCGTACCACGAGGCGGGCGGCTCGGCCGCCGAGGAGCTCGGGCTGTCCCTGGCCACCGGCGTCGCGTACCTCCGCGCCCTCACCGAGGCCGGCCTGGAGACCGGAGCCGCCTTCGGACAGCTGGAGTTCCGCTACGCGGCGACCGCCGACCAGTTCCTGACCATCGCCAAGCTGCGCGCCGCCCGCCGTCTGTGGGCCCGGGTCGCCGAGGCCTGCGGGGCCCCGGAGGCGGGCGCCCAGCGGCAGCACGCCGTCACCTCGCCGGTGATGATGACCCGCCGCGACCCGTGGGTGAACATGCTGCGGACCACCGTCGCCTCCATGGCGGCGGGCGTGGGCGGCGCGGACTCCGTCACCGTGCTCCCGTTCGACAGCGAACTGGGCCTGCCGGACGCCTTCGCGCGGCGGATCGCCCGCAACACCTCCACCATCCTCCTGGAGGAGTCGCACCTGGCCCGGGTGATCGACCCGGCCGGCGGCTCCTACTACGTGGAGCAGCTCACGGACGAACTGGCGCAGGCCGCCTGGGAGTTCTTCCAGACCGTCGAGCGAGCGGGCGGCCTGGCCGCGGCGCTGCGCTCCGGTCTGGTGGCGGAGCGCCTCGCGGCCACCTGGGCCGCGCGGTCGAAGAAGCTGGCGACGCGCCGCGAACCGATCACCGGCGTCAGCGAGTTCCCGTTGCTGTCGGAGAAGCCGGTCGTGCGCGAGGCCGCGCCGCCGGCGCCGTCCGGGGGGCTGCCCCGGGTGCGCCGGGACGAGGCGTACGAGGCGCTGCGCGCCCGCAGCGACGCGCACCTGGAGTCGGCCGGCGCCCGCCCGAAGGTCTTCCTGGCCGCGCTGGGCCCGGCCGCCGCGCACACCGCGCGGGCCACCTTCGCCTCGAACCTCTTCCAGGCGGGCGGCATCGAGCCCGTCCACGACCCGGTGTCGGTGGACGCGGCGAACGCCGCCGAGGCGTACGCGGCGAGCGGCGCGGACGGCGTGGCGGTGCTGTGCTCCAGCGACGCGCTGTACGAGGAGCAGGCCGAGGCGGTGGCGGCGGCGCTGCGCGCGGCCGGCGCGTCGACGGTGTTCCTCGCGGGCAGGCCCGGCACCTCTGCCGGCGCCGTGGACGAGTACGTCTTCGCCGGCTGCGACGCGGTCGCCGTGCTGTCCTCCGTACTCGACCGGATGGGAGTCGCGCAGTGAGCAGCATCCCCGATTTCTCCGAGCTCGCCCTCGGCGGGGCCGCTCCGGCCGCCACCGAGGACCAGTGGCGCGCGGCGGTGAAGGAGTCGACCGGGACCGCCACGGGCGACCTGGTGTGGGAGACCCCCGAGGGCATCGGCGTGCAGCCGCTGTACACCGGGCGGGACCTGGAGGGCCTGGACTTCCTGGGGACGTACCCGGGTATGGCCCCGTACCTGCGCGGCCCGTACCCGACGATGTACGTGAACCAGCCGTGGACGATCCGGCAGTACGCCGGCTTCTCCACGGCGGAGGAGTCGAACGCCTTCTACCGGCGCAACCTCGCGGCGGGCCAGAAGGGCCTGTCGGTGGCCTTCGACCTGCCGACGCACCGCGGCTACGACAGCGACCACCCGCGCGTGACGGGTGACGTCGGCATGGCGGGCGTGGCGATCGACTCCATCTACGACATGCGGCAGCTGTTCGACGGGATCCCGCTGGACAAGATGTCGGTGTCGATGACGATGAACGGCGCGGTGCTGCCGGTCCTCGCCCTGTACATCGTGGCGGCGGAGGAGCAGGGCGTCTCCCCCGACAAGCTCGCCGGGACCATCCAGAACGACATCCTCAAGGAGTTCATGGTCCGCAACACCTACATCTATCCGCCGAAGCCCTCGATGCGGATCATCTCGGACATCTTCTCCTTCACCTCGCAGAAGATGCCGCGGTACAACTCCATCTCGATCTCCGGGTACCACATCCAGGAGGCGGGGGCCACGGCCAACCTGGAGCTGGCGTACACCCTGGCCGACGGTGTGGAGTACCTGCGGGCCGGGCAGGGCGCCGGGCTGGACGTGGACGCGTTCGCGCCGCGCCTGTCGTTCTTCTGGGCGATCGGCATGAACTTCTTCATGGAGGTCGCGAAGCTGCGCGCCGCTCGCCTGCTGTGGGCGAAGCTGGTCAAGCAGTTCGACCCGAAGAACGCCAAGTCGCTGTCCCTGCGCACGCATTCGCAGACCTCGGGCTGGTCGCTGACCGCGCAGGACGTGTTCAACAACGTGACGCGCACCTGCATCGAGGCGATGGCGGCGACCCAGGGGCACACCCAGTCGCTGCACACCAACGCCCTCGACGAGGCCCTCGCCCTGCCGACGGACTTCTCGGCGCGCATCGCCCGCAACACCCAGCTGCTGCTCCAGCAGGAGTCGGGCACCTGCCGGTCGATCGACCCGTGGGGCGGCAGCGCGTACGTGGAGAAGCTGACGTACGACCTGGCGCGCCGGGCCTGGCAGCACATCCAGGAGGTCGAGGCGGCCGGCGGCATGGCGCAGGCCATCGACGCGGGCATCCCGAAGCTGCGCGTGGAGGAGGCCGCGGCCCGCACCCAGGCCCGGATCGACTCCGGCCGCCAGCCGGTGATCGGCGTCAACAAGTACCGGGTCGAGAACGACGAGCAGATCGACGTCCTCGTGGTCGACAACTCCTCGGTGCGCGCGCAGCAGATCGCCAAGCTGCGGCGGCTGCGCGAGGAGCGCGACGAGGCGCGCACGCAGGACGCGCTGCGGGCGCTGACGAACGCGGCCGAGCGCGGGGCCGGCCAGGGCCTGGAGGGCAACCTGCTCGCGCTGGCGGTGGACGCGGCCCGGGCCAAGGCCACGGTGGGCGAGATCTCGGACGCCCTGGAGAAGGTGTACGGCCGGCACGCGAGCCAGATCCGTACGATCTCGGGTGTGTACCGCACCGAAGCAGGCGAGTCCCCGTCCCTGGAGCGCACCCGTGCGCTCGTCGACCGGTTCGAGGAGGCGGAGGGCCGCCGTCCGCGCATCCTGGTCGCGAAGATGGGCCAGGACGGCCACGACCGCGGCCAGAAGGTGATCGCGACGGCCTTCGCCGACCTGGGCTTCGACGTGGACGTCGGCCCGCTGTTCCAGACCCCGGCGGAGGTGGCCCGCCAGGCCGTCGAGGCGGACGTCCATGTGGTGGGCGTCTCGTCGCTGGCGGCCGGCCACCTGACCCTCGTACCGGCGCTGCGCGAGCAGCTGGCGGAAGAGGGCCGTGAGGACATCATGATCGTGGTGGGCGGGGTCATCCCGCCGGCCGACGTCCCCACGCTGCTGGAGATGGGCGCGACGGCGGTGTTCCCGCCCGGCACGGTCATCCCGGACGCGGCCCACGACCTGGTGACGCGGCTCGCCGCGGATCTGGGCCACGAGCTGTAGGCGGACGCGGGATGCCCCCGAAGATCGACATCGACGTGTACGTGAAGGGCGTGCTCGACGGGAAGCGCGCGCACATCGCGCGCGCCATCACCCTCGTCGAGTCCACCCGGGCGGACCACCGGGCGCTGGCGCAGCGGCTGTTGACGGAGCTCCTGCCCCACGCGGGGAAGGCGCGCCGGATCGGCATCAGCGGGGTGCCGGGGGTGGGCAAGTCCACCTTCATCGACGCGTTCGGCACGATGCTGACGGGCCTCGGCCACCGGGTCGCCGTCCTGGCGGTGGACCCCTCGTCCACCCGCACGGGCGGCTCCATCCTGGGCGACAAGACCCGGATGGAACGGCTCTCGGTCGACCCGGCGGCCTTCGTCCGCCCCTCCCCCTCCGCGGGCACGCTGGGCGGGGTCGCCAAGGCCACGCGCGAGTCGATGATCGTGATGGAGGCGGCGGGCTACGACGTCGTCCTGGTGGAAACGGTCGGCGTGGGCCAGTCGGAGACCACGGTCGCGGGCATGGTCGACTCCTTCCTCCTGCTGTCCCTGGCCCGTACGGGCGACCAGCTGCAGGGCATCAAGAAGGGCGTCCTGGAGCTGGCGGACGTCCTGGCGGTGAACAAGGCGGACGGCCCGCACGAGCGCGACGCGAAGGCCGCCGCCCGGGAACTGTCGGGCGCGCTGCGCCTGATGCACCCGGCGGACGCGGCGTGGACCCCGCCGGTCCTCACGTGCAGCGCCCGGGAGTCGACGGGCCTGGAGGAGGTCTGGAACCGCCTGGAGCAGCACCGGATCCTGCTGGAGGCGGGCGGCCGGCTGGCCGCGAAGCGGGCGGCGCAGCAGGTGGAGTGGACCTGGTCGATGGTCCGCGACGAGCTGCTGGAACGGCTGCGCGCGAACCCGGCGGTCCGCGACCTGGCCCCGTCCCTGGAGGAGGGCGTCCGCGCGGGCACGGTCACGGCGACATCGGCGGCGGACCGGATCCTGGCGGCGTTCGCCGGGGGCTGAGCCGCGAACGGACGGCACGGGCCCGCCACCGCGCAGTGCGGCGGCGGGCCCGTTTGCCGTCAGCAATACACCTAGGCGTCGACGAGGACGGCGTCCTCCTCGGACAGCGCCGCGCGCAGCACACGGGCCTGCTCGACCGGGTTCTCGGAGGCCAGCAGGGCGGCGAGGACCGCGATGCGGGCCTGGCCGGCGCGCAGGGTGCCGGTGGGTACGGCTCCGGCGGCGACGAGGTCGACCGCGCCGCCGTGCGTGTAGATCTCGGTGACGGGGCCCGCCGGGACGCGGGTGGTGAGGGCGACCAGCACGCCGCGGGCCACGGCGTCCCGTACCGCTTCGACGATCTCCGGGGTGGCGTTGCCCGCGCCGGTGCCGACCAGGACGATGCCGCGGGCGCCCGCCGCGACGGCGGCGTTCAGCAGCACCGGGTCGCCGTCGGCGTGGTGCATGACCATGTCCACGCGCGGCGGCAGCTCCGGCATCGCGGGCAGCGGCAGCGCCTGCGGCCGCTGCGGCCGGCGCAGGACGGTGACCTTGCCGAAGCCGATCTTGCCGAGCAGTTCCCGGGAGGGGTCCGCGAACGCGTCCAGGGCCACGGCCTGGATCTTCATGGTGCCGCGGGCGGCGTGGACCCGGCCGGCGAAGGCGATCAGGACGCCGAGCCCGCGCGTGGTCGCGGCGGTGAGCAGGGCGTCGTAGAGGTTGCCGGGGCCGTCGCCCTCGGTGGAGCCCATGGGCAGCTGCGAGCCGGTGAAGACGACGCTGCGCGCGTCGTGGTGGTGCAGGTCGACCAGGAAGGCGGACTCCTCCAGGGTGTCCGTGCCATGGGTGACGACGATGCCGTCCACCGCGGGGTCGGCGAGGACCTCGTGGACGGTGCGCAGCAGGGTCAGCTGGTGGGCGGTGGTCAGGCGGGGGCTGTTCACGCTGAACAGGTCGACGACCTCGACGGTGATGCCCTCAGGCAGCGGCGCGGTGGCCATGACCTCACGGCCGCCTGCCTCGGCGGCGAAGCCCGAGCCCGTCCACCGGCTGGCTATCGTCCCGCCGGTGCTGATGACGACGATGCGCCCCATGGCCACCCTTCCCTGATGTCTGGGCCCCGGAGCGGGGCTCGCACAAAAGTCCTAGAAAGGGCAATGATAGTGAGATCTACGCGCAATGCGATTGCGTGTTACAGCACCCACTCCCCCAAACCGTGGAGGATAATTGCGCAATGGACGCCATCGATCGTGAAATCTTGCGCGAGCTCCAGCTCGACGGCCGGCTCAGCAACCAGGAACTGGCCCAGCGGGTCGGCCTGACCCCCTCCCCCTGCATGCGCCGGGTCCGGCAGCTGGAGCAGGACGGGGTGATCCAGGGCTACCGCGCGGTGATCGACCCCGAGGCGGTGGGCCGCGGCTTCGAGGTCCTGGTCTCGGTCGAGGTCCGCCGCGACCGCGAGGCGGTCGAGGCCTTCGAGGCGGCCCTCCAGGACATCCCCGACGTCATCGAGGCCTACCGCCTCTTCGGCAGCCCCGGCTGCCTGCTCCGCATCGCCGTCAACGACCTCCGCGCGTACGAACGCCTCTGGATCGAACGCCTGACGGCCCTCTCGGGCGTCACGGAGGTCAACTCCCAGATCATCATGAAGCGCATCAAGGAACCCACGGGCCTGCCCGTCTGAGGCGTCTCGTACGCTGGCGGTGAGTGGCGGCCAGGCTACCCGGACGCAGAGCGAGGACGAGGGGCACCCGTACGGCGAACTACCCACGGTGTCCGGCGGTCGGGAACCAGCTGTCCCTGGACCTCGACAAGGGCTTCGGCGACTGATGCGGGTCAGTCCTCCTTCGGCACACTCTCGTACGAGAACGCGCACCGGACCCGGCCGTTCGCCGCCGGGACGAGGCGGACCTGCTCGGCCGGCATCTGCAAGGCCTTGCCCGCCGGCCCGTCCCACAGCGACACGGTTCCTCCGGCCTCTCCGAACGAGACGTACGGCCGCTCGGGCTTCAGGACGCCGCCCCGGCTGCTGATCCTCGCCGCGGGAACGGTCGGTTCCACACACGCCCACTCCGGCTCCACTCCGAAATAGGAGGGGAGTTCCGCCTGCCGTGCCGCGGCAGTGCGGAGGTCCTTCACGGCGTCCCCCGCCGACTCCAGTGCCCACACACCGCACACCGTCAGCACGGCTGCCTGAGTGACCACGTACAGGGGAACGCCCAGCCGTTCGATGGGGCTGACGAAGGGGGCGTGTACGTGCTTCGCGATGCCCCACAGGGCCGGTACGAACAGAGCGACGCTCAGCAGACCCAAGAGCTTCACCGCCGAAGCGGCCTGCCAGATCGCGGGGACATCGAGGTCGTCGGGTGTGAGGTCGAGGCTGTCTGCATAGAGTGCGTGGAGCACCGATCCCGAGGCCACCACGCAGGACGCGACGAGCGCGAAGAGCAGCGGTGCCGCCCAGGCAAGCCATTCACCCCACGTCCACTGGCGTACCAGCAGCCAGATCCCTCCTGTTGTGGCCGTGACGGCGAGGACCCACAGCATCTGCACCGGTGTCCAGCCCCTGTCCCTCCCCAGGTCCGCGCCGAAGGCGACGCCAAGGAGGAGGGCGGAACCCGCACCCCATACGAGAAGGCTCGCCAGGCGGCCGCCGACGACGTTCACGCCCCGCGCCAGTCCGGCGGCCCAGAGGAGGCACAACACCGCGGCAGCCGCCCACACCCACGTCCGGACACCGCTCTGCTGCCGGGCGACCACAGCGCAGAAGATCATGGCGAACGTCCAGACCATGACACGAGACGTGACCCGGCGGTGGTCCTCCTCACGGCGGGCCACGATGTGACTTCGGTCCCGACCGCCGTCGTGCGGTCGTACATCGATGGCCGCCTCGGCCGCGGAGCTTCCAGGCAGGTCCATCCGTGCGAGCCTGCGAGCCTCCGAGGCCGTACCGGTCACCACCGTGCCCGTGTCGCGCCTCCCGAGCTGCTCGCTGAATCGCGCACCTGCCACCGTGATGCCCCGGTGCAGCCGTTCCCTCCGCGTCACCGGCCTCGGGGCGGGAACACGGGGCGGTCGGTGAGCCACCGTATGCGTTCGCCAGATGGTCAGCTGCTCCCGGTCGCGGTCCACCACCTCGCAGCGTCGGGCGTACATCTCCAGCCCACTTCTGCGCGCCAGCCGCCGCACACGCCAGTCGGCGGCCTGTTCGGTGCGTCGGTTGCGGGCACCGAAGAACCGCACCTCCACCGAGTACAGCCGCGCCGTGATATCCGACCGCAGCACACCCGTGGATGCCCCCTCACCACGGAGGAACGACGTGACGACCGGCCAGCCCCGCTCCTCGAACTCCCGCTCCGCCTGATTCCAGTCACGCTGATCGCCCCGAACCTCGACCAGAACGAGCACCCGTTGGTCGTAACGCCTCCGCGGCATCGACTCGCCTCTCCCTCACCGACACCCGAAGCTACAGCGACGGCCGATGCGATGAGCACACCAGAAGCATTTGCGCTCCTGCGAGGCAACGGACGCGACTGCAGGTCATCAGGGACGACCGCGGTATCCGCGCGTCACCCGAAAGACTGGCTTGCTGACGAAAGTGAGGGCACAGACCACAGGTCCGACGTCGAACCGGGTCAGACCGCAGTCCACCCGGCAAGGCTGTCCGATTCCCTGATCAGCTCAGAAGGACCGCGCCACCGCGACCGCGCACATCGCCCGTCTCGGTGCACGCATCAACGCACTGGCCGAGACCATCCCGCTCACCCGGGACCAGATCGCCCGGCTCCCCCCTGCTCACCCGCACCGGTGACGCCGCGTACGAGCATCTGGCGGAGCTACTCCTCAGCGCCCGCGCCCTCGGCACGGAGGGCGAGTTCACCGCTTACATGACCACCTTGCGTACCACCCAGAAGCGCAAGCGGAAACTGATGGCGATGCCCGGCCAGCACGGGATGTAGCTGTCCCTGGCCCGTCCACTGAAGCACATTCCCGATCCCCGCCGCGGTATGACTTTGCTCCTCGGCCGCCCTCATAGGTGATCCGCCGTAAGCAGCTCGATGCTGCACGTGGGAGGAGAGGGTAAGGATCCCTGCACGTCACGGTTCCCGCACGGCGTAGGTCATGTGTTGCACGTTTCCGACCCACAGCCAGGTACGGAAGTTGCCCGTTCCTCCTCGGCCGATTCCATGCGCACAGTCCCGCAGCCAGCTTTCCCCACTGCTGGCAGCTGGGCCGCGGAAGCCCGGATACTCAAGGAACTCACGGGCGCTTGCACGATTGTGTGCGTCCCGGCCGTCGCCCGACGCCAGCATCCTGCCGAGCACGAAGGCTCCGTCGAGCGTGTAGCGCAGAAAGCCCCAGGACGGTCCTCCCCCACCCGAACGAGGGGGCAGGCTGATGGCTTCGGCAGGTTGTATTCCGTAGTCGCCGTAACTGAGCAGCCCCTGGTATGCACGGCCACCGGCAGCTATCTCTTGCCACATGTTCCGCTCTGTCCGCGGGAGTTCGCACAGTCCGTTGTCCAGCACGTCGGCCGTGACGTGGGGAAATCCGCCACTGAGTACAGCGACGATTCGCCAGGGCGCCAGCGGGACGAGAGAGTCCAGGGCTCGCAGTGCCTCTTTGCCAGCGTCAGGCCTGTCGGCTCGTACGGCGCCCAGGTCCAGAAGTAGGTCCACCCGCACCACCGGGTCGGCCCTCTCGAGAAGGTGGCGCACCTCGTCGCCGGTACGACCGTCCCACTCACCTGGAACCCGAACCCGTATGCCCAGTCCGTCGCCGGCATTCCGGGCAGCCGCCAGTGCCGCGGCCTGCTGCGCCTCGGGCCTTCCAGGCCCGGTCACCGGGCGCAGCAGCGCGAACGCGCTCGCCTCCGGCATCAGCTCGGCGAGTACGGATATTTCGTCCTCGCCCGCGAACGGAGCGTCCAGCCAGGCAGGACGGTACCGCTGGACCCGGGACACCACAGCCACGTCCTTCCGGATCTTCGCGGCGAGCTCGGCCGGTGCGAGTCCGGGGCGTGGCGGTAGATTCCAGACGGGCGTCAATGCGTTCTGGGCCTCCGGCCGAAGCCGAGAGTAGGCACCCACCGCATGCGGCCGGGTCGGTAGGACAGGTACGTACAGCGGTCCGGCCATGGCGGCTCCCCCTTCGGCGCTACCCTCGACCTACCTCTCCGGACTCCAGAGTGAGCAGTCGTCACGCACTGGGAAAGAGCGCTGTTTCAGCCATCTGCCGAGTCGCCACAGAAGTGCCCGATCCAGCGCGCCACCCTTCCGGAAATCCGTGCGCAATCCTGAGGCCTCGGTCCGGATCGTGATTTTCGGCCTGGCCGCTTGATCACGCACTGTCATAAGATGGCAAGGACAATCTCAGCGGCCCGCCGGGCTTCCGCTCCACCTCACGTGGAACCGAAGGACATGCCCCCACCCGCACGAGCTACTCCGTGCTGCCTGGGGGCGATTTCTTGCTGTTGCGTGAGTCCGCGGCGTCCTTGGCCAACCGCACCCGCCTCGAAGGCCGGCTGGTGGAACTCCTGAGCGAGAACTTCCTGCACAGGCACGGCCACAAGCCGCACGCCGCGGAGGTTCGCTCCTGGGAGCGGAGCATCCCCGCGCTCACCCACGCTCTGGTCGAAGCAGGTCTCGGTGAGGTCGAGATGCTGCTGGAGTACGGACTGCCGCTGACGAGCAAGCGCGCGGACGTGATACTGGCCGGCCTCCATCCGGTGTCCGGCGAGCCGTCGTACGTCATCGTGGAACTCAAGCAGTGGAGCGAGGCCCACCCGGTGGATGACGATCCACTGCGGTGCAGCGTGCCCTCCTACCGCGAGCCCGTACTGAACCCCATCGAGCAGGTTCGCGGTTACTGCGCCTACCTTGTCTCATTCAACGGGGCTCTCGAACAGAACCCCGACTCCGTCACTGGAGTGGCCTTCCTGCACAACGCGACCGAGTTCGGGGTCGCGGGGCTGCGCGAGGTCGAGGAAGACAGCCGCGGCCGCATGTTCACCGGCGATCAGCGCGGCGCGTTCCTCGACTACCTGCGTTCGAGGCTGGCCGCAAAGCCTGGCGCTGCCGCCGCCGACGACCTCCTGCAGGCCAGGGTACGGCCGTCCAGGCAGCTGATGGCCGTGGCCGCCGACGAGGTCCGCGACCGGGAGCAGTTCGTGCTGCTGGACGAGCAGCGGCTCGCCTACGAAACGGTGATGGCGGCGGTCCGCAAGGCGCGCCGCGCGAACCGCAAGCAGGTGGTCGTCGTGACCGGTGGGCCCGGATCCGGCAAGAGCGTGATCGCCCTGTCCGTGCTCGGCGACCTCTACCGGCGCGGCGTACCGGCCCTCCACGCCACCGGATCGCAGTCGTTCACGAAGACCATGCGCAAGGTCGCGGGCGCCCGCAAGCCCGAGGTGCAGCGCCTGTTCCGCTACTTCAACAGCTTCATGGAGGCCGAGCCCAACGACATCGACGTGCTCGTGTGCGACGAGGCACACCGGCTCCGCAAGACCTCCGCCAACCGCTACACCAAGGCAGCCCTGCGCTCCGGGCGCCCACAGGTGGCGGAGCTGATCGACGCGGCCCGGGTTCCGGTGTTCCTCCTCGACCAGCACCAAGTCGTGCGTCCTGGCGAGATGGGTACCGTCGAACAGATCAGGCAGGCTGCGGCCGAACAGGAAGTGGACTTCACGCTGGTGGAGCTGGACAGTCAGTTCCGGTGCGGCGGCAGCGACGCCTACCTGCGCTGGGTGACCGGTCTCCTGGGCCTGGAGGGCGAAGGACCGGTCGAGTGGGAGCCGGACGGCAAGGTACAACTGCTGACGGTGGACAGCCCGCAGGAACTGGAGGACTTCCTCGACAATAAGCGTGCGCAGGGGTACGGCGCCCGGCTTTCCGCGGGCTACTGCTGGAAGTGGACCACGAAGATCACTCCGTCGATGACGACGCTGCCCCCGGACGTGGCCATCGGCGACTGGTCCAGGCCGTGGAACCTGTACGGCGACCGCTCCCTTCTGGGCGCACCGCCGGCGCCACTCTGGGCCACTGATCCCGCAGGCTTCGGCCAAGTCGGCTGCGTCTACACCGCCCAGGGCTTCGAGTACGACTGGTCGGGCGTGATCATGGGCCCGGACCTGGTCTGGCGGACCGACCGCTGGGTGGCCGACCGTACCGCTTCGAAGGACCCCTCCTTCACCAAGGCGACGCCGGACGAGGACGTCGACCGCCTCATCCGCAACACGTACAAGGTGCTCCTGACCCGAGGCATGATCGGAACGGTCCTCTACTCGACGGACCCGGAGACCCGCGAGAAGCTCCGCTCTCTGATTCCCTGACCCAAGGTGCCCTGCCGAGGGCTAGCATGATCTCGCTGCGCACCTTCCCGGAGGGTACGAGGCTGCGGTTCACGCATAGGGCCGAACAGGCTGTGAGAGAAGGATGGTTGTGCCCGTCGTGTGGCAACACACGACGTGAGCGTGGCTGCCCGGTAGGGCGCCCCCTGCCATTCCCAACTCACACTCTGGAGTGGCCGAATGAACCCCGTCGAGTGCAAGCATGCGCGTCGTGAACGGATTCGCGAAATCCTGATCGACATCGCTGTCGGAATCGTCTCCAGTCTTCTGGTGACGGTGCTGACCGCGGTGGCAGACCTGTTCTTCTGAGCAGGTACGTGGCGGGCCCGGAGAGCCCGCCACTCCACTGTCCGGCGCCTGAGGTCAGAAGAGCCTGAGGTCAGGCCCCGACGACTTTCGCCCCTTGCGCTTGCGTCTCCCGTTGGCCCGCGGCAGGTGCACTGTGCGAGCCTCCTTCGGAAGGTTCAGCCGGGTGGGCCGAAGCCCTTGGATCTCCACCAGACCCACCAGTTTCTTCAGATAGGTGCGGGTCTCCTCGTCCGTGGAGTACAGCACCGTCGCACGGCTCGCGCGGGTCAACAGCACGTGGTACGCCTGCCGGACCAGCCGCGCGAAGTCGTCGTCGTCCACACCGGACGCGCTCACCTTCGGATCGAGCGAACCCGGCAGATCAACGCGCTTGATGTCCGAATCCGGGCCTTCCTTCCGCTCCTTTCCGCGCTGGAACACCCACTGATCGCCACGACGCACCATGTCGTCGCCCATGATCACTCCGCACCAGTCCCACTCCAGGCCCTGTGCCGTATAGACACAGCCGATCTGGCCGAGGCCGTTGGGGTGGACCGACCAGACGTCCGACGGCGGAACCCCGTCCGCGCAGTAGCTCTCGCTCTTCGCGTTCCACGGCCTGTGCCAGTCTCCGATGCGAACATCGGGTTCCAGGTGCTTCTCCTCGCCCACGGGTTCCGTCCACGGCCAGCAGTACCCCGCGACCATGCGTGCGGACGCGCCGGCCGCGGCCTCCGTCCGGATGATCCGTTCGAGCTCCTCCGGGGTCTCCGCCACCTCGACGTGCATCAGTCCGTCCGCCCTCCAGGCCTGCGGCTCCTCATCCGAACGCCAAGGCTTCGCCTCCTCGTCCGTCACGTCCAGGAGTGCACGTACCCAGCGGATGTACGAGCCACTGCCGCCACAGCGGAACTGCTCGCGCAGGCGGTACTCGAGCAGGTCGGCGCCACGGCGCGCGGCCGCGTCCTTGATCAGCTCAACGGTGCCGACTTCCTTCGGCCGCACGGATTGACCTTCGTCCAGGAAGAACACCGTCAGGCGTGACGCATCGAGGAGCTCGTCCACCTGCGCGCCCTTCCCCCACTTCGCCCGCTGCTCCGGTGTCCAGAACCTGTTCGTCGAATGGTCGCGCAGGCGATGCGCCTCGTCGCAGATCAGAACATCCACCGGGGGCACCGAGGTGTCGACGAAGTTGCTGAAGTAGGTGAAGGTCTCCCTGAACTCTTTGTCGCCGTAACCGACATGCTCCTGGATGGCCGCGTTGAAGGCCCTGCTCCCGCTGGCGTACTTCACGGTTCGGCCCTGCGCCTCGAGCTGCGCCTTGATCTGCAGGCCGATGGCACTCTTCCCGGTGCCTGCGCCGCCTGTGACCAGGAAGATCACGCGCCGCTCGTCCGGAACCAGTGCGGGATGCTCCCGGTCGGGAAGGACCTTGGACGCCGCTTCGAGAATCTGTTCCGCGACCGCCTTCTGGCGCCCACGGAGCACGAAGACGGTGTCGTCGCCCCTGGACCAGTTCATGGCATCGAGCAGCGGTGTGTTTCTCAAACCCATGGTCCGCAACATGGTCGCGGCCTCGGAAGCGCCGCCCTCGGGGCCGAAGCTCGCCCGGAGGTCGTCGAGGAACTGGGCACGCCGGTCGGCAGTGTAGACGCGGGCGTACGCGCCCGTGGGCGCATCCACACCGATCAGCGGACGTACGGAGTCGTCCGTGGCGTTGTGGAGGTAGGCGAACCCGCCGCATTCGAATTCTTCGTTCTCGAAGGGCCCCATCTCACTCGTGAACGCCTCGTAGTATTCACGCAACTGGAGCGCAGGATGTTTCTTGGCCCCCAGGCCTGGCACGTCCACCAGTTCAGCAGTGGCTCGCTCGATCCTGGTCACCGTGGACCAGCGCTTCAATTCGACGAGTTGAACGGATGGACGGTTCTCGCGCGGGTGGCGGCCGACCAGCACGACATCGATGAGCCGGGGTTCCGAGCGGTTGGACTCGTCGATGGTGGCAGCACACTCAACGACCATCTCCACGTTCCCGCGGTCGGCAGCGACCAGATCGCCCGCAAGGCTGATCAAGCTCTCCGCCCATGCGGAGCGCTCAGTGACCGAGGCGTCCGCACCTCGGAAATGCTTCCAGCGAGCAGCAAGGTGCGGCACCATATGACGCCGCGCATGCAAGGTGAGCAGATCCTGCGCCGACAGCTTCAGCAGGAGCAATGACACGAGGTGGTTCCCCCAGGGCACGAGTAGCTCGTGCGGGTGGGGGCATGTCCTCGCGGGGAAGCCCGTCGGGCCGCAAACGGTTCGGTGATTTTAGAGAAGGCCGCGGCTACCTGGAAACGCCGCCACGGCCCACGACCGGAACCATGGCCATCGTGGCCGGATCACACCTGTCTGCGGGGTGGGCGGCGGCAATGCGCAGGCCGCGCCGGTCTCCGCTCACGCAGTGTGACTACGTGGGAAGGGTCATGCCCACGAGCGACTCGTCATGGGCACAGCCACAGCTTGCGCCACCGCCGGCGCCCCTTTAAGGAATCCTCAGGTCAGGACTCTTCCCGCACCGGTTCAAGGATCGCCACGCACTCCACGTGGTGGGTCATCGCAAACACGTCGATAGAAAACATTTCAAAGAAAACCGCAGTTCAGCCGCGTGCGAGACGCAAATCCGACTCAAGATCCATGTGCGTTGCGGGCTCTACGGGCGTTACTGATCGTTTCAGAATGAGTTGAGCTGCGGGCCTTGTGCTCGACGATCTTGGTCGGCAGGGTGTCCAGAGTGCGTGCTGATCTTGTTCCTGACGACCTGTGGGAGCGGGTGGCCCCGCTGCTGCCGCCCGCTCCCGAACGGCGCCGGCGCCACCCCGGGCGGCTGCGTGTTCCCGACCGAGTGGCACTCGCCGGCGTCATGTATGTGCTGCGGAC
>NZ_JBEZWL010000106.1:0-26079 GCF_040648015.1 Streptomyces sp. NPDC029216
CCGCGGCCGGCGGCGCCGTCGCCGCCTTCAACGGCGGCCCGGACATCGCACCGGCGGCCTCCGCCGGCGCGGCCGTGCCCTTCCACGGCGAGCACCAGTCCGGTATCGCCAGCGCCGTCCAGGACCGGCTGCACTTCGCGGCCTTCGACGTGAAGACGAAGGACCGCGAGGAGCTCGTCAAGCTCCTCAAGGAGTGGACGGCCGCGGCCCGGCTGATGACGGCCGGCCTGCCGGTCGGTGACGTGTACGAGGGCGTGCCCGAGGCCCCGCCGACCGACACCGGCGAGGCGCTGGGCCTCAAGCCCTCCCGCCTGACCCTGACCATCGGCTTCGGCCCGGGCCTGTTCGCCAAGGACCGCTTCGGCCTGGACGGCAAGCGCCCCGAGGCCCTCGTGGACCTGGAGGCCTTCCCCGGCGACAACCTGGACCAGGCCCGCTCCGGCGGCGACCTGTGCGTCCAGGCCTGCGCCGACGACCCGCAGGTCGCGGTGCACGCCATCCGCCAGCTGGCCCGCATCGGCTTCGGCAAGGTCGCGGTGCGCTGGTCGCAGCTCGGCTTCGGCAAGACCTCCTCGACCACGCCCGACGAGCAGACCCCGCGCAACATGATGGGCTTCAAGGACGGCACCCGGAACATCTCGGGCACCGACACCGCCGCCCTGGACAAGCACGTGTGGGTCGGCGCCGGCGACGGCAGCGACTGGATGACCGGCGGCTCGTACCTGGTCGCCCGGCGCATCCGGATGCACATCGAGACCTGGGACCGCACCTCCCTGCAGGAGCAGGAGGACATCTTCGGCCGCGACAAGGGCGAGGGCGCGCCGGTCGGCAAGTCCAAGGAGCGCGACGAGCCGTTCCTGAAGGCGATGAAGCCGGACTCGCACGTGCGCCTCGCGCACCCGGACAGCAACAACGGCGCGACGATCCTGCGCCGCGGCTACTCCTTCACCGACGGCACGGACGGCCTGGGCCGGCTCGACGCGGGCCTGTTCTTCCTCGCCTACCAGCGCGACGTCCGCAAGGGCTTCGTCGCGATCCAGCGCCAGCTGTCGAAGAACGACGCGCTGAACGAGTACATCCAGCACGTGGGCTCGGCCGTCTTCGCCGTCCCGCCGGGCGTCCGCGACAAGGACGACTGGTGGGGCCGGACGCTGTTCGCGTAGTCCCCTCCGGAGAGGAAACGCCGTGTTCGGCAACTATCTGATCGGCCTGCGCGAGGGGCTCGAAGCGAGCCTGGTCGTCTGCATCCTGGTCGCCTACCTGGTGAAGACCGGGAACCGGGCTGCGCTGCGTCCGGTGTGGCTGGGCATCGCCATCGCCTGCTCGCTCTCGCTGGCGTTCGGCGCACTGCTCACCTTCGGCACGCAGGAGCTGACGTTCGAGGCACAGGAGCTGCTCGGCGGCAGCCTGTCGATCATCTCGGTCGGCCTGGTGACGTGGATGGTCTTCTGGATGAAGAAGACCGCCCGGCACCTGAAGAGCGAGCTGCAGGGGAAGCTGGACGCGGCGCTCGCGATGGGCACCGGCGCGCTGGTCGCCACCGCCTTCCTGGCGGTGGGCCGCGAGGGCCTGGAGACGGCGCTGTTCGTGTGGGCGTCCGTACGGGCCAGCGGTGAGGGCTCCTCCGCGCCGCTGATCGGGGTCCTGCTGGGCATCGCGACCGCCATCGTCCTGGGCTGGCTGTTCTACCGGGGCGCGCTGAAGATCAACCTGTCGAAGTTCTTCACGTGGACGGGCGGGATGCTGGTGATCGTCGCGGCGGGCGTCCTCGCGTACGGGGTCCACGACCTCCAGGAGGCGGGCTTCCTGGGCGGCCTGCAGAACAAGGCGTTCGACATCAGCTCGGCGGTCCCGCAGGACAGCTGGTACGGGGTCCTGCTGAAGGGCGTCTTCAACTTCCAGCCGGACCCGACGGTGGCGCAGCTGGTCGTCTGGACCCTGTACCTGGCGGCGGTCCTGACCCTGTTCCTCCTCCCGGCGCGGGTACGCGGCGCGGCCGGGACCCCGGCCGCGGTGAAGTAGCCCGGCCCCCCATGACACGGCGCCCGGTTCGCTCCCCCCTCCGCGGGGACGAACCGGGCGCCGTTCCTCGTGCGCCGGGGGTGTCAGCCGCGGCCGATGTAGGGCATGGCGGTGGCCATCACCGTGGCGAACTGGACGTTCGCCTCCAGCGGGAGTTCCGCCATGTGCAGGACCGTGCGGGCGACGTCCGCCGCGTCCATCACGGGTTCCACCGCCAGCTGCCCGTTCGCCTGGAGGATGCCCGTCTGCATGCGCGCCGTCATGTCCGTGGCCGCGTTGCCGATGTCGATCTGGCCGCAGGCGATCCGGTAGGGCCGGCCGTCCAGCGACAGCGACTTCGTCAGGCCCGTCATGGCGTGCTTGGTCGCCGTGTAGGCGATCGAGTGGGGGCGCGGGACGTGGGCCGAGATGGAGCCGTTGTTGATGATGCGGCCGCCCTGCGGGTCCTGTTCCTTCATCACCCGGAAGGCCCCCTGCGCGCAGAGGAAGGAGCCGGTGAGGTTGACGTCGACGACCTGGCGCCAGTCCTCGTACGCGATGTCCTCCAGCGGTACCCCGGCCGGGCCGAAGGTGCCGGCGTTGTTGAAGAGGAGGTCGAGGCGTCCGTAGCGGGCCCGGACCGTCTCGAACAGCGCGGTCACGTCCCCCGGGTCGCTCACGTCGGCCCGGACCGGGAGGACGTCCGCGCCCTCGCCCGCCGCGGCGGCGGTCTCCTCCAGGGGCTGGGTCCGGCGCCCGGCCGCGGCCACCGACCAGCCGGCCCCGGCCAGGGCCAGGGCCACGGAGCGGCCGATGCCGGAGCCGGCCCCGGTCACTACAGCGATCTTGTTCCCACGTGCGCTCATGGGGCCGCAGAGTACGTCACAGCGGACATCCGGCCCGGAACGTTCCGACAGCTGAGAGCATGGGTCGGTCAGGGGTGCATAAAGCAGATCAAAAGACTGGAGTTCCGTATGCCGGAGAGAGGCCCCTCGGCGGCCCCCTCGCACGAGCCGTCCCCCGCGACCGCCTCCCCCGCCGCCCCCCTGACGGCGGCACGCCGTACCGGTCTGCTGGTCACCTTCGTCCTCGGCGGCCTCACGGCCCTCGCGCCGCTCTCCATGGACATGTACCTGCCGGCCCTGCCGGAGGTGACCTCGGCCCTGGGCAGCCCGGCCGCCACCATCCAGCTCACCCTCACCTCCTGCCTCGCCGGCATGGCGCTGGGCCAGCTGGTCGTCGGCCCCATGAGCGACAGGTGGGGACGCCGCCGGCCCCTGCTGGCCGGCATGGCCGTCTACGTCCTCGCCACCGCGATCTGCGCCCTCGCCCCCTCCGCCGAGCTGCTGATCGGCTTCCGGCTGCTCCAGGGCCTGGCCGGCTCCGCGGGCATCGTCATCGCCCGGGCCGTCGTCCGCGACCTGTACGACGGGGTCGAGATGGCCCGGTTCTTCTCCACCCTGATGCTGATATCGGGGGCCGCCCCGATCATCGCGCCGCTCATCGGCGGCCAGGTGCTCCGGTTCGCGGACTGGCGCGGGGTCTTCGTCGTCCTCACCGCCGTCGGCCTCGCGCTGACCCTGATGGTCTGGCGCGGCCTCGCCGAGACGCTGCCGCCCGGGCGGCGCCAGACCGGCGGCGTCGGCACCGCCCTGCGGACCATGCGGGGGCTGCTCGCCGACCGGGTCTTCGCCGGGTACACGCTGGCCGGCGGGTTCGCCTTCGCAGTGCTCTTCTCGTACATCTCCGCCTCGCCCTTCGTCGTGCAGGAGATCTACGGGGCCTCCCCGCAGACCTTCAGCCTGCTGTTCGGCCTCAACTCCGTCGGCCTGATCGCCACCGGGCAGGTCAACGGCAAGCTGCTGGTCGGCCGGGTCAGCCTGGACAAGGTCCTGGCCTGCGGGATCGCCGTGATCACCACCGCCTCCGTGGCCCTGCTGCTGATGTCCTCCGGAGCCTTCGGGAAGGTCGGGCTGGTCCCCGTCGCCGCCGCGCTGTTCGTGCTGATGTCGGCGATGGGCCTGGTCCTGCCCAACACCAACGCCCAGGCCCTGATGCGCACCCCGCACGCCGCCGGATCGGCGTCCGCGCTGCTCGGCACCTCCTCCTACCTGGTCGGAGCCGTGGCCTCGCCGCTGGTGGGGATCGCGGGCGAGCAGACGGCCGTGCCCATGGCCCTGGTCCAGCTGAGCTGCTCGCTGCTGGCGGCCGGCTGCTTCCTCACGATGTGCCGACCCTGGCGGGAGCGCGAGCCCATGGCCGTACCGGCCGACCGGGCCGCGCCGTAAACTTCGCTGGTGAACGCCACCGCCCCCACCACCGCCGAAACCCTCCGCAGCGCCCTCGGCGGGCTGCTCGACGGACTCCCGCCGAAGCAGGCCGCGGCCGCCGTCGAGCGGCTCATCGCCAACTACCGGGGCACCACCCCCACCGACGCCCCCGTGCTGCGCGACCGCTCCGACGTCGCGGCGTACGCGGCGTACCGGATGCCGGCCACCTTCGAGGCCGTGCGCTCCGCGCTGGACGGGCTGGCGGAGGCCGCGCCGGAGTGGGTACCGGCCTCGCACGTGGACGTGGGCGGCGGGACGGGAGCCGCGACCTGGGCGGTGGACGCCACCTGGGACGGGCCCCGCGCGACCACCGTGCTGGACTGGGCGGAGCCGGCCCTCGCCCTCGGCAGGGAGCTGGCCGCCCGCTCCTCCTCGGACGCCCTGCGCACCGCCGACTGGCGCCGGGCCGTCATCGGGACCGGGATCAGCCTCCCTGACGCGGACCTGGTCACCGTCTCGTACGTGCTGGGCGAACTGACCCCGCAGGCCCGCCAGGCTGTCGTCGCGGAGGCGGCCCGCGCCGGGCAGGCCGTCGTCCTGATCGAGCCGGGCACGCCCGAGGGCTACCTGCGCATCCGCGAGGCCCGCGACCAGCTGATCGCCGCCGGACTGGAGGTGGCCGCGCCCTGCCCGCACGACGGGACCTGCCCGATCGAGGTCGGCCAGGACTGGTGCCACTTCTCGGCCCGGGTCAGCCGCTCCTCCCTGCACCGGAAGGTCAAGGGCGGCTCCCTCCCGTACGAGGACGAGAAGTTCAGCTACGTCGCCGCCACCCGCTTCCCCGCGACGCCCGTCCCCTCCCGGATCACGCGCAGGCCGCAGATCCGGAAGGGCCTCGTCCTGCTGGACCTGTGCGGTCCGCAGGAGTCGGGGCTGGGCCGGGCCACCGTCACCAAGCGCCACGGCGACCTCTACAAGGCCGCCCGCGACGCCGAGTGGGGCGAGCAGTGGCCCCCCGCCGACCCGGAGGGGGACCTCTAGGGCCGCAGCTCCTGGGTGCAGCACTTCACGCTGCCGCCGCCCTTGAGCAGCTCGCCCAGGTCCATCGGGACCGGTTCGAACCCTCGCGCGCGCAGCGGCGCCAGCAGTCCGGTCGCGCCCTGCGGGAGCAGGACGTGCCGGCCGTCCGAGACCGAGTTCAGGCCGAAGGCCGCCGCGTCCGGGGAGTCGACGAGCAGGGCGTCCGGGAAGAGCCGGCGCAGGACGGCCTGGCTGCCCGGGGAGAAGGCCGGCGGGTGGTACATGATCTCGTCGCCGTCGAGCACGCACAGCGCCGTGTCCAGGTGGTAGTAGCGCGGGTCCACCAGGTCGAGGCCGATGACGGGGCGGCCGAAGAACTCCTGCGCCTCGTCGTGCGAGAGCGGGCTGGAGCGGAAGCCCCGGCCCGCCAGGATCCAGCTGGCGGTGACGGCGAAGTCCCCCTCGCCCTCGTTGACGTGCGAGGGCTCGTGGATGTCGGTGAAGCCGTGGGCCCGGAACCAGTCGAGGTGGATCTCCGCCTCGGCGGTGCGTTCCGGGTAGGCGAAGCGGGCGCCGAGGACCCGGCCGTCGACGACGAGGGCGCCGTTCGCGGCGAAGACCATGTCGGGCAGGCCCGGGTCCGGCTCCAGGGTCTCGACGGTATGGCCGAGGGAGAGGTAGCGGTCCCTCAGGTCCTCCCACTGGGCGAGTGCGAGGGGCAGGTCCACCGGTTTCGTGGGGTCCATCCACGGGTTGATGGAGTACGTGACCTTGAAGTGTGCGGGCGCACACATCAGGTAGCGCCGGGGTGTGGCGTCTCTGCGCAAAGAAGGCTCCTCACGACTGCGGACTCACGGTACGGGTGTGTACGGAGAGAATCGTCTCTCCTCAGGGTGCGGGCGCGCAGTGAACCGATCGGGTGGTTTACCACAACGGATGTGAGACGAGACGTCTCGCCGGAGTTGGTACGTTGGCCCGATGAGCAAGTCCCCCGACTCCAGCCGCCGCAGCGAGCGCTCCCGGCGCGCCATCCTCGACTCCGCCCTCGCCCTCGTCGGCGAGATCGGCTACAACAAGCTGACCATCGAGGCCATCGCGGCCCGCGCGGGGGTGGGCAAGCAGACCATCTACCGCTGGTGGCCCTCGAAGGCGGCCGTCCTGCTGGACGCCTCGCTGGCGCTGGCCGGGGGGGCCTGGACGGACACGGGGTGGTCCGGGTTCCCCGATACGGGTGACCTGGCGGCCGACCTGAAGTCCGTCCTGCGGGCCACCGTGGACCAGTTCGCCGACCCCCGCTACGAGGCCCCCACGCGCGCCCTGACCGCGGCCGGGGCGACCGACCCCGACCTGGCGGCGCGCTTCAACGAGCAGCTGCTGGAGCCCCAGCTCGCCCTGTACGAGGCCCGGTTGCGGGCGGGTCAGGAGGCCGGCCAGCTCGCGGCGGACGCCGATGTCCGGCTGGTGACGGAGATGCTGGTGGGGCCGCTGACGCACCGGTGGCTGCTGCGGACGGCACCGCTGTCGCACGCCTTCACGGACGCGCTGGTGGATTCCGTGCTGGGCGGCGTGGGCGGCGCGGGCGGCGTGGCATAAGTCACCGTCCGATAGCCGGACACCCCGCGACCTCGGCAAGACCGAGAACATATGGCCGGATTGTGCGTTTTTGGCGGGAAGTAGGCGCGGGGTGGGGAATGGGGGGTGCGGTCACCCGGCCCCCGGGATGGTGGGACCATGGAATGGTCTGCCGGGGCAACGGTGAGGTGAGGGGATAGATGGGGTCTGAGTCCGGCCGCGTCAAACGCGGCGAGCAGAGCAGGATTTCCCAGTGGCTGCGCCGCCGCTCGAAAGCCGCTCCCGAGGACCCCGGCAGGGAACGCGAAGCGCTCCTCCTGGCCGTCGCCGCCGCCGGACTCCCGGTCGCCCCGGCCGCCCATCCCGCCGGCTACCGCTGTTCGTGCGACCGCATCGGCTGTCCCACGCCCGCCCGGCACCCGGTCTCCTTCGCCTGGCAGACCCAGTCGACCACCGACCGCGCCCAGATCGAGCGCTGGGCCCGCAACCAGCCCCAGGCCAACTTCATCACCGCGACCGGCATGGTCCACGACGTCCTGGACGTCCCCCTCGAAGCCGGCCGCAGCGCGCTGGAGCGGCTGCTCGCCGCCGGCGTCGAGGTCGGCCCGGTCGCCGAGTCGGGGGGTACGGGCGACCAGGCCCGGATGCTCTTCTTCACGGCCACCCGGGGTACGCCCGAGGACGAGGACGAGTGGTGGCCGTGTGAGCTGGACTGCCATCCCGAGACGATGGACGAACACCCCGGCCTGCGCTGGCACTGCCGCGGCAGCTACGTCCTGCTCCCCCCGGCCGCCCTCCCCGGCGACTTCTCCGTGACCTGGGTGCGCGACGTCCGCCACCCGCTCCCGGACCCCCTGACCCTCCTGGAAACCCTCACGGACGCGTGCGCCCAGTACGCCGGCGCGGCAGACCAGGCCCCGTCGACGGTCGCCTGGCCCCTGGGCCGGTAGCCGCTCCCGCCCCGTACGGGCGCGAAGCGCACGTACGGGGTCAGTGGATCTGGGTGACCACCACGTCCAGGGGCCAGGCCCGACCCGCCTTCGCCGGGGCCTCGCCCTCGACCGTGTAGCCCAGGTCCCGCAGCGCGGCCACCAGCTCCGAGGGCCCCGTCGGCTCGGCGCCGGCCAGCAGCAGGTCCCGTACCAGGCGCCCCTTCGTGGCCTTGTTGAAGTGGCTCACCACCGACCGCTTCTCCACCCCGTCCACGATCTGCGAGTGCAGCACCCGCACCGTGGCCGTGCGCCCCGCCGTCTCCCCCTTCGGCTTCCACGCCGACGCGTACGCCGACGACCGCAGGTCCAGCACCAGCCCGTCCCCCGCCGCCTCCGGCATCACCTCCGCCATCGGCGTGCGCCAGTACGCGCCCAGCGCGCCCAGCGCCGGCAGCTTCACGCCCATCGAGCACCGGTACGACGGGATCCGGTCCGTCACCCGCACCGCACCCCACAGCCCCGAGAACACCAGCAGCGTCCGCTCGGACAGCGCCCGCGCCGGGGCGGGAAGGTCCGCCAGGCCCAGGGCGTCGTAGAGGACCCCGGTGTAGATCTCCCCCGCCGGGAGGGCCGGCGCCGACCGCAGCGCGGCGTTCTTCGCGACCTCGCCGCGCAGCCCCTCGCTGAGCCCCAGCACCTCACGCGCCTTGAGCTCGTCCGCCGCACACAGCTCGACCAGCTCCTCCAGCACGGCCGCCCGCGCCCCGGCCAGCCCGGGCAGCGACAGCGACGCGGGGTCGAGCGGTGCGCCGGAGCCGCCGGCGGCCTTTCCCTCGGAGGGCGGCAGCAGCACGAGCACGGTGGTTCTCCTATCGATGGCACGACGCGGGGGGTGCGGCCCCCGGTCAGCCAGGGTAGACGGCCCGCCGTCGGCCGGTCACGGGCGAACGGCCACGGCCGCGCCCGGGCCGGTGGGGCCGGGGGCGGACCGTGGCCGCCTGTGGGGGGTCGTGGTGGGCGGTGCCGCCCTGCCCTGCGTGCCGTGGTGCTGGACCGACTGTCCGCCGCGGCGCCCCGCACCGTCCAGGTGTTTCGAGGAGGTTCGAAAGACCTGGACGCGGCCTCATCCGCGCAGTAGCAGGGAGCCCAGCGAGGTCACCGTGTGCAGGACCGAGTTGCGGTGCCGGGTCGAGCTGATCAGGCCCGCCGCGCGCAGGACCGAGGTGTGGTGGCTGACCGAGGCCTGCGACATGCCCACCAGCCGGGCGAGTTCCGAGGTGCTGAGGGAGCCCTCCGAGGTGTGGTGCAGGATCTCCGTGCGGGTGCGCCCGATCAAGGGCACGAGCTTCCTTCCGGCGGACTCCTCCGGGGAGACGGTGCGCCGTGCCGGATAGGTGAGCACCGGCGGGAGTTCCGGGTCGAGGAGCGACACCGGGGTGCGGGTGCGGAACAGGGTGGGGACGAGGAGCAGGCCGCGCCCGTTGAGGTGCAGCTCCTGGTCCACCGGGTACTGGACTTCGAGCACCGGCGGCTTCCACCGCATCCCCGGCCCCAGTCCCGACAGGACGCCCTCGATCCCGGATTCGGCCGCCGCCTTCGCCTGCGCCGCGTACTCCGCCCGGACCGTCGTCCGCATCGTCTGTTCCAGGGGCGCCACCGCCGCCGCGTAGTAGCCGCGCAGGGCCCCGGCGAGGCTCCGCAGCGCGTCGGGGCGGCCCGCGGCGAGGTCCTCCGTCCAGGACGGGAGGGTGCCGCCGCCGGCGAGGACGGCCAGGTCGCCGCGCAGGTGGCGGGCCGGGGTGGCGGTGAGGGCGTCGAGGCCGTGCTCGATGTCCGGGGAGCCGTCGGAGGGGGTGAGGAAGTCGGGGAAGTAGCCGCGCGGGCGCACCAGCGGCAGCAGGGTCCTCAGGTTGTCGGCCTGCCGGGCCCGGACCGCGCGGCTCCAGACCTCGGTCGCCGGGTGGCCGGTGCGGTGCTGGAGCATGCGCAGGCTCAGTACCGTCTCCCACAGCGGGTCCGGCCTGCCGGCCACGCTCGTGCGCAGCAGGTCGGCTCCCGTGAAGTGAATCCGCAACAGCATGTCCCGCCCCGTGGATGAGTTCCGATCGACTCCGATGAGTCAGGGTGATCCGTCCACCACATTGCGCCCCGGCCCGGCTCCTCGTTCCAGGAGGTTTCACGTCGTCGTGGGCGGCCGTTTCCGCGCCGTGTTCCGCTCACCGGACCGCGGCGCGGAAATCCGGACACCCGCACGCGCGGCCGCCGAGAAGAACGCCCGGGCAGGACATACGCTCGGTCCATGCCACGCCGTCACATGCACATGGCCGGTGCGGACGGTGCCGCCCTCGGCGCCGCGCTGCGTGAGCTGCGGACGCGACTGGGTGTGCCCGACGCCTTCCCGGCGGAGGTGCTCGCCGAGGCCGAGCGGGCAGCCGCCGCTCCCCGGCTGCCCGCCGAGGACGCCACGGACATCCCCTTCTTCACCATCGACCCGCCGGCCTCCGTGGACCTCGACCAGGCCATGCACCTGGCGGAGCGGGCGGGCGGCGGCTACCGCGTCCACTACGCCATCGCCGACGTCGCCGCCTTCGTCACCCCCGGGGGCGCCCTCGACGCGGAGGCCCACCGCAGGGTCACCACCCTCTACTTCCCCGACGGCCGGGTCCCCCTGCACCCGCCGGTGCTCTCTGAGGGAGCGGCCAGCCTGCTGCCGGACCGGCCGCGTCCGGCGCTGCTGTGGCGGCTCGACCTGGACGCCGAGGGCCGGGTCGTCACCACCGACGTCCACCGGGCCCTGGTCCGCAGCCGGGCCAAACTCGACTACGACGGCGTGCAGAAGGCCATCGACACGGGCACCGCCGAGCCCGCCCTGGCCCTGCTGAAGGTCATCGGGACCCTGCGCGAGGCCCTGGAGACCGAGCGCGGCGGGATCTCCCTGAACGTGCCCGAGCAGGAGGTCGTCGAACGGGACGGCTCGTACGGCCTGGCCTACCGGGCGCCGCTCCCGGCCGACGGCTGGAACGCCCAGATCTCCCTGATGACGGGCATGGTCGCCGCCGACCTGATGCTGGCCTCCGGTACCGGGATCCTGCGCACCCTGCCGGCCGCCCCCGACGGTGCGGTGGGCCGGCTGCGGCGGGCCGCGAAGGCCCTGCGGATCGACTGGCCGCACCACGTGCCGTACGCCCGGCTGGTGCGCTCCCTGGACCCGCGGATCCCGGCGCACGCCGCGTTCCTCCAGGAGTGCACGGCCCTGCTGCGCGGCGCCGGGTACACGGTGTTCACCGGCGGCGAGCGGCCCGACCCCGCCGTGCACGCGGCGGTCGCGGCGCCGTACGCGCACTGCACGGCCCCGCTGCGCAGGCTCGTCGACCGCTTCACCGGCGAGCTGTGCGTGGCGGCGGTGGCGGGGGCCGAACCGCCCTCGTGGGCGCTGGAGGCCCTGGCGGTGCTGCCGGCGGAGATGCAGGAGGGCGCCCGGCTGGCCAACTCCGTGGAGCGGGAGTGCGTGGACCTGGTCGAGGCGGCCCTGCTCAAGGACCGCGTCGGGGACACCTTCGACGCCACGGTCATCGACGTGGAGGAACGGGAGCCACGGACCGGGACGGTCCACCTGGAGGATCCGGCGGTGGTCGGCCGGATCAAGTCCCCGTCGGCGGACCTCCCGCTCGGCGAACGCATCCGCGTCCGCCTGACCCAGGCCAACCCGGGCACGGCCAAGATCCTCTTCGCCCCGGCCTGAGCCGTGGCGGTTGGCCTCGCGCAGGGCGGTCAAGGTCAAGCCGCCGCCGGCAGCCGGTAGCATGGTCGGCACGACAGACGAGTCGGCCGGGCGGCCGCGTCGGGGTCTTCGGATCCCGCCGAGGAACGTCCGGGCTCCACAGGGCAGGGTGGTGGGTAACGCCCACCCGGGGTGACCCGCGGGACAGTGCCACAGAAAACAGACCGCCGGGGGCTTCGGTCCCCGGTAAGGGTGAAACGGTGGTGTAAGAGACCACCAGCGCCTGAGGTGACTCAGGCGGCTAGGTAAACCCCACCCGGAGCAAGGTCAAGAGGATCCGTCCCCGGACGGGTCTGCGCGAACGTTCGAGGGCTGCCCGCCCGAGTTCGCGGGTAGACCGCACGAGGCCGGCGGCAACGCCGGTCCTAGATGGATGGCCGTCTCCCCGGCGACCGCGAGGTCTCCGGGCGACAGAACCCGGCGTACAGGCCGGCTCGTCCTGCCGAACGCCCCGGACCGGGATTCCCGGTCCGGGGCGTTGTGCATCCCGGACTTGGAAAGGGTGGGGAGCGGATGACGCTCGTACTGGGTCTGCTGCTGGTGCTGGCGGTCGGCGGGGCCGTGTGCGTGGTGTGGGCGGACCGCGGCGGGCCGGGGTGGGTGCGCGTCGTCGCGCGGGTCACGCTGGGCCTGGGCTCGGCGGTACGCGCGGCCGGCCGGAACCGGCGGCGGGGCCTGAACCGCGGCGGCGGCGACGCGGACGGCGGGGACTGACCGCCTCCCCGCCGCCGCGTCGGCGGTCAGCGCAAGTGCGAGGTGTCGTTGAGCAGCCGGACCGAGGCGTTGCCGTCGGCGTAGTAGGCCACCGCCGAGAGGGAGGCCGCGGAGAGCTCCATCTTGAACAGGGACTCCGGTGGGGCGCCCAGCGCGAGGCGGACCAGCGTCTTGACCGGGGTCACGTGCGTGACCAGCAGCACCGTGCGGCCCGCGTACGCGGACAGCAGCCGGTCCCGGGTGGCCGAGACCCGGCGGGTGACGGCGGCGAAGCTCTCGCCGCCGCCCGTGGGGGCGGCCTTCGGGGAGTCCAGCCAGGCCTGGAGGTCGTCGGGGAAGCGCTCCCGCACCTCGGCGAAGGTCAGGCCCTCCCAGGCGCCGAAGTCGGTCTCGCGCAGGCCCTCTTCGACGACGACGGGCAGCCCGAGGCGGTCGGCCACGGCCTGGGCGGTCTCCCGGCAGCGGCGCAGCGGCGAGCTGACGACGGCCTGCACGGTCCCCCGCACGGCCAGCGCCTCGGCCACGGCGGTGGCCTGCCGGCGCCCGGCCGGGGACAGCTCGGGGTCGGTGCCCCCGCTCCCGGAGAACCGCTTCTGCGGGGTCAGGGCGGTCTCCCCGTGCCGCAGCAGCACGAAGGTGGCGGGCGTCCCCATGTCGGGCCCGCCCCACCCCGTTCCTCCGGCGGCGGACCGGGTCTGGCCGACTACGGCCGGGGCGGCCTCCGGGGCGAGGGTCCCGGCGTGGCCGGTCACCGGAGCCGGGCCGGAGCCCGGGGCGGGTGCGCCGGCCGGGGCCGTCGTGCGGGCCTCGGCTCCCCCGAACAGCGTGTCCGCTTCCGAGGCGGCCGCGCCACCGGCGGAGCGGACGTCGGCGGCTTCGCCGAAGAGCGTCCCCGCTCCGGCGGCCGCGCTACGGGCCGCGCGCACGTCGGCGGCGGTACCGGAGGCGATCGCGCCGGACGCGGCCACGGCCCCGGCGGACGCGGCCTCGCGAGCTCCCGCCGCGGCGGCGGAGCCGCCTGCGGCCAGGGCGGCGCGGACCGCGGCCGCGCCCTTCGCGGCGTCACCCGGGGGTCCGGACGGGGCGAGGTCCGCCGTGGAGGTGGCGGGTTCCCACTGTTTGCCGTGGCGGCCCGCGTCCATCGCCTCGTTGGCGAGACGGTCCGCGTGCTTGTTGCGCTCGCGCGGGATCCACTCGTACGTGACCTGCCCGCGCGGCAGGATCGTCGCCGCCTCCGCCGCGAGCGGCTTCATGTCGGGGTGCTTGATCTTCCAGCGGCCCGACATCTGCTCCACGACGAGCTTGGAGTCCATCCGGACCCGTACCACCGCGTCCGGGGCCAGCTCGCGGGCGGCTTTCAGGCCCGCGATCAGGCCCTTGTACTCGGCGACGTTGTTCGTCGCGACGCCGATGAACTCGGCGCGCTCGGCCAGGGTCTCGCCCGTGACCGGGTCCAGGACGACCGCGCCGTAGCCGGCGGGACCCGGGTTGCCCCGGGAGCCGCCGTCGGCCTCCACGACGAAACGCGGCATCAGATGCCCGAGTCCGCCGTACGGACCAGGATGCGGCCGCAGTTGTCGTGACGCACGATCTGGTCGCGGGCGGCGGCCTTGATCTCGTTGACCTCGGCCATGTCGAGCTCCAGGCGGCAGCCCTCGCAGCGGCGCTGGTACAGGCGCGCGGCGCCGACCCCGCCCTGCTTGACGCGGATCTTCTCGTACAGGGCCATCAGGTCGGCCGGCATGGAGCCGACGATGACCTCGCGGTCCTTGGCGATCTTCGCGGCCTCGGCGTCGAGCTCACCGGTGGCGGCGTCGCGGCGCGCGGTGGCGTCGGTCAGCTTGGACTCCAGCGCGGCGACGCGCTCGGTGATCTCCGTGACGCGCTCCTGCGCGCCCTCCAGGCGCTCCATGACCTCCAGGACCACGTCCTCCAGGTCGGCCTGCCGCTTGGCGAGCGAGGCGACCTCGCTCTGGAGGTTCGCCAGGTCCCTGGCGGAGATGCCCGCGCCCGACTCCAGGCGCTGCTGGTCCCGGGCCGCGCGCTGGCGCACCTGGTCGACGTCCTGCTCCGCCTTGGTCTGCTCACGGGCGGCGTCGCTGGCCTGCGTCTGGGCGGCGACGAGCAGGTCGCGCTGCTGGCTGAGGTCCTTGGTCAGGGAGTCGACCTCGGCGTGCTCGGGCAGCGAGTTGCGCTTGTGGTCGAGCTGCGACAGCCGGATGTCCAGGGCCTGGATGTCGAGGAGTCGGATCTGGTCGGCGGGCTCGGCGTTCAGTTGGGGGCTCCAGAGGAACTAGAAGGGGTGGTTCCGGACGGCGCGTGCGCCGTCCACGGGTCGGTGACCGTGCGCGAGACGTGGGTCCGCAGACCCCAGCCGTGGCGCTCGGAGACGGCGTCGAGCTCGGCCGCGGCCTGCTCGCACCAGGGCCATTCGGTGGCCCAGTGGGCGGCGTCGACGAGGGCGAGCGGGCTCTGCTCGCGGGCCTCGGACACCGGGTGGTGGCGCAGGTCTGCGGTGAGGAAGGCGTCCACGCCGGCGGCGCGGACCTGCGCGAAGAGGCTGTCGCCGGAGCCGCCGCTGACGGCGACGGTGCGGATCAGCGCGTCGGGGTCGCCGGCGGCGCGGATGCCCTGGGCGGTGCGCGGGAGCCGGGCGGCGGCGCGGGCGGTGAACTCGCGCAGGGTCTCGGGGCGGTCCAGCTCGCAGATCCGGCCCAGGCCGCGGCGGCCGGACGGGTCGGTGGGGTCGGGCACCAGGGGGCCGGTGACGCGCAGGTCGAGGGCGCCGGCGAGGGCGTCGGAGACCCCGGGGTCGGCGGTGTCGGCGTTGGTGTGGGCGACGTGCAGCGCGATGTCGTTCTTGATCAGCGTGTGCACGACGCGGCCCTTGAAGGTGCCCGCCTCGACGGTGGTGGTGCCCCGCAGGTAGAGGGGGTGGTGGGTGACGACGAGGTCGGCGCCGAGCTTGACCGCCTCGTCGACGATCTCCTGTACGGGGTCCACGGCGAACAGCACCCGGGTGACCTCGGCGTCGGGGTCGCCGCAGACGGTGCCGACGGCGTCCCACTGCTCGGCCCGCGAGGGCGGCCAGAGAGCGTCCAGCGCGGCGATGACTTCAGAGAGAGAGGGCACGGGCCAAGGCTACCGTCCGTGGCGACCGCCGAGCCTGTCCCCCGGAGGCGGCTCGGGACGCCCTCCCCTGGCCCGGCCGTCGCACGGTGAGGCAAGGCTTACCACCTCTGACCCCAAACGCCCCGATATCAACAGCACAATCGCCCCCTCCGCCACCGGAGAACTGCGGGGGCACCACCCGTACGTGTGAAGCGTGCGGGGTCGTGGTGTCCGGCCCGAAGTGTGAAACCTAGTTTCCTCCCCGGAGGTGACGGCCGGATGACTGTCTGTGCCACCGAGATGACCACGACCGCCCCCCTCGCGGTCACCGCCGACGGGGCGTACGCCGCGCGGCTGGCCGGGGAGGGCGAGGCCCGCTATCCGGAGCGCTGGACGCTGGGCGGGCCGGAGCCGTACGCGGTCCCGCTGCCGCTCTCGCAGCCGGAGGAGGCCGACAGCGAGGTGCTGCCGCTGGCCGACGGGCGGGTGCTGATCCACCGCCGGGTCGCCGGCCGGCACGCGTTCGCCCTGCTGTACCCCTCCGGCACCTGGACGGGCCCCCGCTCGCCCGGCGCCGACGCCGGCCCCTGCACCGGGCAGCTCCAGCTCGGCGGGGTCGACGCCGAGGAGGGCCTGCGGGTCCGGCTGCTGCCGCCGTCCCCCGACGGGGCCGCCGCCTACGCCCTGGCGGTCGGGCACGGGGAGACCACCGTCTGGCAGGTCGCCGGGCACGGCTCCGACGGGCCGAGGCGGGCCGCCGTCCTCCCGGGCCGCTGCTCCGGCGGGGTCTGGCTGGACCGCTCGGGCCGGCTGCTGTCCCTGGACCGCGAGCAGGACGGGCGCGTCAAGGCCGTCGCCGTGGACCTGGCCCGGGGCGGGGTGGTCACCCCGCTCCTCCAGATCGCCGAGGACAGCGACGACCGGCTGCTGATGGCCGCCCCGGACAGCGGGCTGCTGCTGATCCGCTCGGACGCCCCGGGCGAGCCCCGGCTCGGCTGGGGGGTGCTGGGCAGCGCCCGCCCGGTCCGCTTCCCGGAGTGCCTGCGGCTGGACGACGCCCACCCCTTCGCGGTGCAGCCGGGCCAGGTCCTGATGCCGGAGACCTGCGGGGTGGCCCTGCGCGTGGGCGGGTCGGGCCTGGCCCTGTGGCGGCCGGCCGACCGGTACGTGTTCCGGCTCGGCGCTCCGGCGGGCTGGCTCGGCACCGGCCTGTGGACCCCGGAGGGCCGGCTGCGGCTCCCGTACGCCACCCCGGAGGTCCCCTGCGGCATCGTGAGCCTGAGCCAGCCGGCGGCCCCGCCGCCCCCCGTACACCTGGACCCGCCCCCGAAGCCGCCCACCCGCCCGGTACCGCTCCAGCAGGCCCCGCTGGGCTGATCCCGTACGAACTCCCGTGATAGGGAAGGGGCATGACGAACCCTGACGCCCCGGATGCGGCCCGGCCCTTCGACGCGGTCCTGTGCGACCTCGACGACGTCATCCGCTTCTACGACTCCACCCGGCTGGCCGCCCTGGAACGCGCGGCCGGCCTGCCGGAGGGAACGACGGCGGCGGTGGCCTTCCACCCGGAGCGCTGCGGGCCGCTGGTGCTCGGGCAGATCACCAAGGACCAGTGGGTGGAGGCCGTCGCCGACCGGCTCGGCGACGACGTCCCGCTCCCCGGGGACCGGGCACGGGAACTGGCGACGGCCCTGGCCCGGTCGCCTTTCACGGCCGACGCGACGGTGGTCTCCGTCCTGCGCGGGGCGCGCACGGCCGGGCTCTCGCTGGTGCTGGTGACCAACGCCGCCCTGGGTCTGGAGGAGGACCTGGCGGCGATGGGGCTGGCGGACCTCGCGGACCACGTGGTCAGCAGCGCCCTGGAGGGGGTGGCCAAGCCCGACCCCGAGATCTACGCCATCGCCGCCGGGCGGGCGGGCGCCGCCCCGGAGCGCTGCCTGTTCGTGGACGACCGGCTGGAGAACGTGGAGGCGGCCGTCGCGCTCGGTATGACCGGGGTCCACTACCGCGGCCCCGCCGACCTGCACGGCCCGCTGGCCTTCCTGCGCTGAGGCGGGCCGGCGGCCGGTGACCGCGGGGCGGGCCCGGCCGGGGGCTAATCGTGCTTGAGGCCCAGGACCTCGGCCGCCGCGAAGGTCTCGTTCGCCGGGCGGGAGGCGTAGTGCGGGCTGAGGAGGGAGTCGAGCTCCTCGAAGGAGAAGACCTCCTTCGCCGTGTCGAACTTCGCCGCCACCCGGGGGCGTTCCATCACCACGACGATCCCGCCGTGCACCACGAACAGCTGGCCGTTCGCCTTCGCCGAGGCCGGCGAGGCGAGGTAGCCGACCAGCGGGGCGACGTGCTCGGGGGCGAGCGGGTCGAGCCGGCCCTCCTCCGGGACCTGGAAGCCCGCGAAGACGTCCTCGGTCATCCGGGTGCGGGCCCGCGGACAGATGGCGTTGGCCGTCACCCCGTACTTGGCCAGGGCCAGGGCGGTCGAGGTGGTCAGGCCCACGATGCCGCCCTTGGCCGCCGCGTAGTTGGGCTGGCCCGCCGAACCGCCGAGGAAGGCCTCGGAGGAGGTGTTGACGATCCGCCCGTACACCGGGCCGCCCGCCGCCTTGGAGCGCTCCCGCCAGTGCGCGGAGGCGAAGTGGGTGGTGTTGAAGTGGCCCTTGAGGTGGACGCGGATCACCGAGTCCCACTCGTCCTCCGACATGGAGAAGACCATCCGGTCGCGCAGGATCCCCGCGTTGTTGACCAGGACGTCCAGCTTCCCGAAGCTGGAGACGGCCAGGTCGACCAGCTCCCGCGCCTGCGCGAAGTCGGCCACGTCCCCGAGGTGCGCCACCGCCTGCCCGCCCGCCGCGCGGATCTCGGCGGCGACCTCCTCCGCCGGTGCGGCCGAGGCCTCCCCGGAGCCGTCGCGGCCGCTCTGGCCGAAGTCGTTGACGACCACGCTCGCGCCGAGCCGGGCCAGTTCGAGCGCCTCGGCCCGGCCGAGCCCGCGGCCGGCGCCGGTGACGATGGCGCTGAGCCCCTCAAGTGGGAGTGACATGTGCCGGATTCCTCTCAGATCTCTATGCAGGTGCGCAGGGCCGTGCCCGTGCGCATCTGGTCGAGGGCGTCGTTGATCTCGGCGAGCTGCACCCGGTGGGTGATCAGGCCCGCCAGGTCGATCCGGCCGGCCCGCCACAGGGCGATGGTGCGCGCGTAGGAGCGGAGCACGTCGCCGCCCCCGTACATCGAGGGCAGGATCTTCTTCTCGTCGAAGAACAGCGAGAACATGTCGATCTGGAAGTTGTCGTCGAGGGCTCCCGCCCCGACGATCACCACCGAGCCGCCGCGCCGGGTCATCTGGTAGGCGGTGCGGGCGGTGACGGACTTGCCGACGACCTCGAAGACGTAGTCGAAGCCCTCCCCGGAGGTGATCCGGGCCTTGGCGTCGTCGAAGGCGTCCGGGGCCACGGCCTCCGTCGCGCCGAAGCGCAGGGCCGCCTCGCGCCGGGACTCGACGGGGTCGACGGCGATGATCTGCGCCGCGCCCTGCACCTTGGCGCCCTGGATGACGGAGATGCCGACGCCGCCGCAGCCGATGACGGCGACCGAGGAACCCGCCTCCACCTTGGCGGTGTTGATGGCCGCGCCGAGTCCGGTGGTGACGCCGCAGCCGATGAGCGCCGCGATGTCGAAGGGGACGTCGTCGGGGATCGGGACGGCGCAGTTGGCGGCGACGACGATCTCCTCGGCGAAGGTGCCGGTCGCGGCGAAGCCGAAGATCTCCCCGCCGGCCCGGCGGAAGTTGGGGATGCCCGCGTTGACCAGGCTCTCCAGGCACAGGTGCCCCTGGCCGCGCTTGCAGGCGGCGCAGTGCCCGCACGGCGGCAGCCAGCAGACGAGGACCCGGTCGCCCTCCTTGTGGCCGGTGACCCCCTCGCCGACGCCGGTGATCACCCCGGAGCCCTCGTGGCCGGGGATGAAGGGGGCGGGCTGCGGCAGTACGCCGCTCATCGCGGAGAGGTCGGAGTGGCACAGGCCGGTGGCCTTGATGCGGATCCTCACCTTGCCGGGGCCCAGGCCCACGGCTTCCATGTCGTCGACGACCTCTAGCTTGTCCTGGCCTATCTCGCTCAGCAGTGCTGCGCGCACGGTGCGGCTCCTTAGGGGGTGTGCCTGTGGTTACGCGTGCTCGACGACGGTGTCGGCGAGGACCGGGGCGTCGTCGCGTTCGGCGGCGGTCACCGAGACCAGGACGCGGCCGGGTTCCTGCCACATCCGGATGCGCAGGGTCTCCCCGGGGAAGACGATCCCGGCGAAGCGGGTGCGGTAGGCGCGGACGCGGGAGACGTCCCCGCCGAGGACGGTGTCGACGACGGCCTTGAGGGTCATCCCGTACGAGCACAGGCCGTGCAGGATCGGCTTGTCGAAGCCGGCCAGTTTGGCGAACTCGGGGTCGGCGTGCAGCGGGTTCCAGTCCCCGGACAGCCGGTAGAGGAGGGCCTGCTCCTCACGGATGTGCCGCTCCTCGGTCCGGTCGGGGGCCCGGTCGGGCTGTTCGCCGCGGACGGAGGGCCCGCGCTCGCCGCCGAAGCCGCCCTCGCCGCGGACGAAGATCTGCGCGTCGCTGGTCCACAGCGGCCCGTCGGCGTCCGCGACCTCGGAGCGCAGCACGATGACGGCCGCCTTGCCCTTGTCGTAGACGGCGGCGACCTTGGAGCTGGAGGTTGCCCGCCCCTCGACGGGGATCGGGCGGTGCAGCTCGATGGAGTGCCCGCCGTGCAGGACGTTCGCCAGGTTGACCTCGATGCCGGGGGCGGCGAGGCCGCCGAGCATGGCCATGCCGGCGCCCGCGACGGTCGCGAAGCTGGGCAGCACGTGGAGCTTGGACTCCAGGGTGTAGCGGAGTTCGTCGGGGTCGGTCGCGGGGAGGCCCGCTCCGAGGCCGAGGTGGTAGAGCTGGACGTCCTTGTGGTCCCAGCCGATCTCCCCCTGGCGGGGGTCGGCGGCGAGGGCCCTGGCGGCATCGATCGGCATCCGGATGCTGCTCCTTCTGCTCTGTGGAAGACCTCGGTGCGGCCGTCCGCACCGTCGACCGCACCGAGGTCGTACGCGGGGCCGTTCTAGAACGCGTTCTAGCGTCGGCTGAGGGAATGTATAACGCACGCCCCAGCAGTTGGGAAGAGTGCTGACTCCTCGTCAGACATGGTCGTGGCGGTGCGTGTTGCGGGTCCGTCGGCCGGTCCGCGGCCGGTAGCCTGCGGCGGTGGACGAGATGCCCGTGGCCCATCGGCCCGCCCGCTCCCTGCGCGTACTGCTGGACCCGCCGAACCCGCCCCTCGCGGTCCGCCTCGGCCTCCAGCCTGACATCGAGGTGGTGGCCTCGCCGGCGCAGCGGCCGGCGGTGGCGCTGGTCGAGGAGCTCGCCTCGGTGGCGGCCCTGCTGGCCGAGGACCCGGAGTGCCGCGTCCTGGTGGCCACCGGTTCGGCGCACCCGGGGCTGCGGGAGGCGGCCCTGGAGGCGGGCGCGGCGGGGCTGGTGCTGCGGGACGGGCCGGTCGAGGAGCTGGCGGAGTACCTGCGGCGGGCCTCGTCGGGCGAGACGGTGGTGGACCCGGCACTGGCCGGGCCCTGAGGCCTGCGCCGACGGGCGCGGGCGGGCCCTTGCGCCGACGGGCGCGGGCGGGCCCGTACGCGTGCGGGAGCCCTCCGCCGGTCAGCGGCGGAGGGCTCCCCTCGGGGCTCGGGCCCCGGTCAGTTCCCCGCGGTCCAGTCGTCGACCGTCCGCGAGGGGTCCAGGGCCACGGGCAGCTTCTCCAGCCCGCGGAAGGCCGGGAAGGGCCCCTTGAGCCAGTCGCCCTCCGCGGGCGTCGGCATGGCCAGGACCATGTCGGGGAAGCGGTCGAGCAGCGCCGTCAGGCAGATCTCCAGCTCCAGCCGGGCCAGCGGGGCGCCCAGGCAGTAGTGGGCGCCGTAACCGAAGCCGAGGTGGCTGCTCTGCAGGCCTTCGCGGGTGAAGTCCAGGGTGTCCGGCTCGGGGAACTTCTCCGGGTCGCGGTTCGCGGAGGAAAGGGCGATCTGCACGACCGCGCCCTTCGGGATGACCGTCCCGCCGATTTCCACGTCCTCCAGCGCGTACCGGAAGGTGGAGGTTTCCACCGAACCCTCGAAACGCTGCATTTCCTCGATCGCCTGCGGCAGCAGTTCCCGGTTCTCCTGGACGGCGCGCAGCTGGTCGGGGTGGGTGAGCAGGCTGAAGACGCAATTGCCGATCTGGAGGGTGGTCGTCTTGTGCCCGGCGAAGAGCAGGACCCAGATCATCGACACGAGTTCGTCGTCGGTCAGCGGTTCGTCCTCGTGCGGCGTTTCCACCAGCATGCTCAGGAAGTCGTCGGTGGGCTGCGTCCGGGTGCGGTGGATGTGCCGGGCGAAGTAGTCCCGCAGCCAGATCTCGGCCTCCTCCAGGTCGCCCTTGAGGTCCTTGCTGAACCGCGAGCGGGTCACGACGGCGAACCACTTGAGGACCTCGGTCCGCTCCTCGCCGACGATGCCGAGCAGCTCACAGATGACCATGACGGGCAGCGGCAGGGCGAAGGCCTGCATCAGGTCGACGGGCCGGTCCGTCGGGCAGCGGTCGAGCAGCCCGTGCGCCAGCTCCTCGATGTGGGGGCGCAGCGCGTGGATGTGGCGCGGGGTGAAGGCGGTCTTGGCGATGTGGCGCAGCCGGGTGTGGCGGGGCGGGTCGGCGAACAGGAGGTTGTCGTCGAGCGCCTCGCACAGGTCCCCGAAGAGGGCGTGGTAGAGGTCGATGCCCTCGTGCATGTCCTTGCCGATGCGGGGGTCGGCAAGGATGGCGTGGGCGTCGTCGTAGCGGGTGATCAGGTACGTGTCCACGCCGTGGCCGGGGGTGAGCCGGGCGATCGGGGCCTGTTCGCGCAGGGTGCGGTAGACGGGGTAGGGGCACTGCCGGTATTCCGGGGTGCTCTTCGTCGCGGCCGCCACCGCTTCGTGCAGCGCGAGGCCGTCACCTACCGCGGCAGTCGGTTCAGTCGTCACGCGCCCAGACCTTTCGGGTATCCCGGAATTGACAGTCGGCTCCTTTCCCGTGCCGTATCGAGGGCGAAACCCGATTGACCCGTTCGGAGCCGAAACCGCCCCCTGCGGAATGTCCGGGAGGCGGTTTCCCGTGACCGTTCCTAGGGTGTGCGGAGGTTTTAGGGATCAGGGCCGACGAGAGGGAAATGCGCACATGCCGGAATACGGTGCGGGCGGCCTGGCCGTCGGCGGAGCGGCACGTCCGGACGCGGCGGCCGGGGAGCAGGACGACGGCAGCCGGGCGGTGATCGACGTCCACCACCACTTCTGCGCCCCGGCCTGGCGCCGGTGGGCCGAGGGGCAGGGGCTGGTGGGCCCGCGGTCGCTGCCGCCGTGGGCGGGCTGGGAAGCGGAGGGCGCGCTGGCGCTGATGGACCGGGCCGGGATCGCGGTGGCCGTGCTGAAGCCGATGCTGCCCGCGCGCTACGAGAGCCCCGCGCAGCTGCGGGAGGCGGTCGCCGTCACGCTGGAGGCGGCGGCGGAGGTGGTGGAGGCGCACCCGGGGCGGTTCGCGTTCCACGCGCCCCTGTTCCTCGACGAGGAGGAGGTCTCCTCCTGGACCCTGCGGCGCGGCCTGGACGAGCTGGGGGCGGTGGGGGTGAACGTGACGGCCAACTACCGCGGGGTCTACCTCGGGGACCCCGCCTACGACCGCGTCTTCGCCGAACTCGACGAACGCGCGGCGATCGTGGACACCCACCCCCACAACCTCCCGGACGGCCCGGCCGGCGGCCACCCCACGGTCTCGCCGCACGGCCCGGGCGGGAACGCGCCCGCGGGTGCGGGCGGAGGGCCCGGCGGAGGGCCCGGGGGGCCCGCTGCCGTGCCCGGGCTGCCGAACTTCCTGTGCGACTTCCTGCTCGACACCACCCGGGCCGCCGCCAACATGATCCGTACCCGGACCCTCGACCGCTTCCCGAACCTGTCGGTGATCCTGCCGCACGGCGGCGGGTTCCTCCCGCAGATCGCGACCCGGATGGAGGCCTTCGCGGGCGCCTTCGACCCGCCCGTGGAGCCCGCGGCGGTACGGGACCACATGCACCGCTTCTACTACGACACCGCCGGCCCGCTCTCCCCGGCCGGCACCCTGCTGGCCACCGTGGACCCCGCCCGGATCCTGTTCGGCAGCGACTGGCCGGCCTGCCCGGCCGGGGTGGTCGCGGACCTGGCCGTGCCCGCGCTGGCCGCCGACCCGGCGCTCACCGTGCGGCAGCGCCGGGGCATCAACCGGGAGAACGCGCTCCGCCTGATGCCGGGCCTGGTCCGCGCCTGACGCCCCGGCCGGCCGCTCGCGGGGCCGCGGGCCCGGGTCCGTCAGCGACGCAGCAGTGTCACCACCGCCGCCCCGCCCAGCCCGATGTTGTGGGCCAGGCCCACCCG
Organism: Streptomyces sp. NPDC029216; assembly: GCF_040648015.1. Lineage (NCBI taxonomy): Bacteria > Bacillati > Actinomycetota > Actinomycetes > Kitasatosporales > Streptomycetaceae > Streptomyces > Streptomyces sp. NPDC029216. The sequence continues at coordinate 23,853 of NZ_JBEZWL010000106.1, forward strand.
GGCGGCGGGGACCTGCCGTGCCCCGGCCTCGCCGCGCAGCTGCCACACCAGCTCCGCCGCCTGCGCGAGCCCCGTCGCCCCCAGCGGGTGGCCCTTGGAGATCAGCCCGCCCGAGGGGTTGACCACCCAGCGGCCGCCGTACGTCGTGGCGCCGCTCTCGACGAGTTTGCCGGAGGCCCCGTCCGCGCACATGCCCAGCGCCTCGTACGTCAGCAGCTCGTTCACCGAGAAGCAGTCGTGCAGCTCGACCACGTCGACGTCCTCGATGCCGAGCCCGGAGTCCTCGTACACCCGGCGGGCGGCGGCAGCCGTCATCGGTTTGCCGACCACGTCGATGCACGAGCCGCCGAAGCTCTCCGCGGTGTCCGTGGTCATGGCCTGGGCGACGATCTCGACGGCCTTGTCGTGCAGCCCGTGCGCCACGACGAACCGCTCCGAGACGACGAGCGCGGCGGCCGCCCCGTCGGAGGTGGGCGAGCACTGGAGTTTGGTCAGCGGGTCGTGGATGGTCTTGGCGGCGAGGACCTCCTCCACCGTGTACACGTCCTGGAACTGCGCGTTCGGGTTGTTCGCGGAGTGCCGGTGGTTCTTCGCGCCGACCGCCGCGAGCTGCGCGGGCGTGGTCCCGTACCGCTCCATGTGCTCGCGGGCCGCGTTCCCGAAGATCTGCGCGGTGGGCGGGGACATCTCGAAGCCGTGCGCGGCGGCCATGATCCCGTAGTGCCGGGCGACCGGGGACGTCGCGAAGTCGCCTCCGTCGGCCCCTCCCCCCAGGGCGCCGCGCTTCATCTTCTCGAAGCCGAGCGCCAGCACGCAGTCGCTGATGCCGCCCTGAACGAACTGGCGGGCCATCATCAGCGCCGTCGAGCCGGTCGCGCAGTTGTTGTTGACGTTGTAGACGGGGACCCCGGTCAGGCCCAGTTCGTACGCCGCCCGCTGCCCGGCGGTGGAGGGCTGGAAGCAGTAGCCCACGGGCACCTGCTCCACGAGCCCGTAGTCCACGCCGGCGTCCGCGAGCGCCGCACCGCCGGCCTCCCGCACCATGTCCCAGTACTGCCAGTCCCGCGACTCCGGCTTCTCGAACTTCGTCATGCCGACGCCCACGATGTACGACTTCATCTGTGCTGACTCCTACTCCCTGGGGAGGCCGAGGATCCGCTCGGCGACGACGTTGAGCTGGACCTGTGTGGTGCCCCCGGCGATGGTCAGGCAGCGCGACATCAGCATCCCGTGCACCGCCCTCTCGCCCGCCCCCTCCCGCACCGCGCCCGCCGGGCCCAGCAGTTCGAGCGCCAGCTCGGCGGTCCGCTGCTGGTGGGGGGTCTGCACCAGCTTGCGTACGGAGGCGCCCGCGCCCGGTTCCAGCCCGGACACCTGCTGGAGGGTGGTGCGCAGCCCGATGCAGGCGAGCGCGTGGGCCTCGGCGGCGAGCGCGCCGATCCGGGCCCCGTACGAGGCGTCGAGGCCGGCGGAGGCGGCGATCAGGGCCTCCAGGCTGGGGGTACCTCCCGGGCCGCCAGGCCCGGGGGGAGTGTCGAAGGTCATCTGGTCGGCCATGTGGACGCGTTCGTTGCCGAGGGTGTTGCGGGCGGCCTTCCAGCCGCCGTCCGCCTCGCCGACCAGGGCGCCGGCCGGCAGCAGGGCGTCTTCGAACCAGACCTCGTTGAAGAGGGAGTCCCCGGTGATCTCCCTGAGGGGGCGGATCTCGATCCCGGGGGTGTTCTTCATGTCGACCACGAAGTAACCGAGCCCCCGGTGCTTGGGCGCCTGCGGGTCGGTCCGGGCGAGCAGGATCCCGAAGTCGGCGGTGTGCGCGGAACTCGTCCACACCTTCTGTCCGTTGATCCTCCAGGAGCCGTCCTCGGTCCGCTCGGCCCTGGTGCGCAGGGAGGCCAGGTCGGAGCCCGCGCCCGGCTCGGAGAAGAGCTGGCACCAGGTGGTGTCCCCGCGCAGGGTGGGCAGGACGTGGGCCTCGCGCTGCTCCTCGCTGCCGTAGGCGATCAGGGAGGGCACGATCCAGGTGGCGATCCCGAGGTCGGCGACCTTGACGCCGGCCTCCTTCAGCTCCTGCTGGATCACGATCTGCTCGGCGGGGCCGGCGCCGCGCCCGTACGGCGGCGGGAGGTAGGGGGCCGCGTACCCGGTGGGGGCGAGCACCCGGCGGGCGGCGGCCGGGTCGAGGCCGCGCGCGGCCGCGAGGGCGGCGCGGGCGCCCGCCCGGTGCGCC
>NZ_JBEZWL010000107.1:0-25700 GCF_040648015.1 Streptomyces sp. NPDC029216
TCCGGCCTGTCAAGGGCGCTCCCTTCGGTCGCGTCGCTGCGCGATGGCCTTCGGCCACCCTTGACAGACCGGCCCGTCCCGAAATGCCAAAGACTGTCGGGAAGCCCCCGAAGGAACGGCATGGTCCAACCTCAGCATTTCGGCCCGGTCCGGCAATGCGCGGCCTGATTCCGGTCGCCTGATTGGGATTCGGGCCGAGTGGGGGCCTCTACGGGGTTCGGGCAGACGGCCGCCCCAGATCGCTACGTGCTCCTGTTCGTTCGGCGTCTGGCGGCCGTCCGGGGCTGCTGCCTGCACGAGAGGCCGATGGGAGGGTCCTCCGGGCCGGGCAGCCGCCCCAGATCGCTACGCGCTTCGCTCGTCTCGGCGTCCGCCGACCGTCCGGGGCTGATACCCGCACCAAAGGACGACGGGACGGTCCTCCGCAACAGGTGGGCGCATCAGATCGCTACGCGGTCCCGTTTTCGCGGCGCCCGGCTGCCGCCTTGGGCTGATAGCCGCACGTCAGGACGAAGGGATGGTCCTCCGGATCGGGCAGCCGCGCCAGATCGCTACGCGCTCCCCTCGTCTCAGCGTCTGCCGGCCGCCCGGGGGTTGCTACCCGCACCAAAGGACGACGGGATGGTGCTGCGTCGCAGGTGGGCGCGTCAGATCGCTACGCGCTTCCCGCATCTCGGCGTCTGGCGGTCGACTGGGGCCGATAGGCGCACATCAGGACGACAGGACAGTCGACGACGGGACGGTCCTCCGGGGCTGGTGGGCCACGTCAGGACGGCCGGAAGGGACCGCAGGAATGCGTGGGTGCACATGCAGAAGGCCCCAGTCTCCTTGCGGAGGCCGGGGCCTTTCATCGAGCGCTGGGCAGGCCTTGCACCTGCATCCCCCCACAGGAAGTGGGGTGCCTTTCCTTGGACCACCAACGCCAGTCCCACCGCCGGTTTCCCGGCTGCGAGCTCGTGATTGACTTTACATGAAAATCAGCCCGCAGCCCACCCCCAGCCACCAAGAAGCGGAACCTCACGATGACCTGACGCGCCGCCCATCCGCAGACGACTGGACGGCCGCCCTTTTGTGCAGGTATCAGCCCCAGATGACCGTCGAACGCCGGGGAAAGAGGAGCGCGTAGCGACCTGGCGCGCCCACCACCCCGCCCCACGCACTTCTGGTCGTCATCGGATGCGAGCGGCAACCCCAGACCACCGCTGGACACCAAGAAGCGGAAGCGATTTCGCGACCCGAGGCCCCTACCCGCCCAGATGGCCACATTGTCACCTTTTGGCGCCGCCATCAGCCCAAGGCAGCGGCCGGACGCCGAGACAAGAGGAGCGCATAGCGATCCCATGCGCCAACCAGTCCCGAAGGACCCGCCTGATCGTCCTGATGTGCACCTATCGGCCCGGACGGCCGGCGGACGCCGAGACGAGCGAAGCGCGTAGCGATCTGCTGCGGCTGCCCGGCCCGGAGGACCCTCCCATCGACCTCTCGTGCGGGTATCAGCCCCGGACGGCCGTCGGACGCCGAGACGAGCGGAGCGCGTAGCGATCTGCTGCGGCTGCCCGGCCCGGAGGACCCTCCCATCGACCTCTCGTGCGGGTATCAGCCCCGGACGGCCGGCGACGCCGAGACGAGCGAAGCGCGTAGCGATCTGGGGCGGCCGTCTGCCCGAACCCCGCAAGGGCGCTCACTCGGCCCGGATGCCTTGTCAGCCAACCGGAATCAGGCCGCGCATTGCCGGACCGGGCCGATCTGCTGAGGTTGGACCATGCCGTTCCTTCGGGGGCTTCCCGACAGTCTTTGGCATTTCGGGACGGGCCGGCCTGTCAAGGGTGGCCGAAGGCCATCGCGAAGCGACGCGACCGAAGGGAGCGCCCTTGACAGGCCGGACCGGCACGGAAGGACAGTGGACTGGCGGGAAGCCCCCGACACACCCCCGACCCCGCCCCAGAGGTGCACCGCCCACCCCCAGCCGAAGCCAACGCCGGCGCCCCGCCAACCCCGCCCCATCTCAGGGGCTGCGAAGCCCCCGCCCACACCCCACCACCCCCGCCCCACCCCAGCGGCCCGCCGAAGCCCCCGCCCCGCCCCCCAGCGCCCTCCGCCGACCCCTCCCGCGCAGGGGCTCACCGTCTTACCCTGCGGTGATGAGAACTCCGCGTCAGGCAGCGCGTATTGTCGTCCTCTCCCCCAGCGGGTCGGTGTTCCTGTTCCGGGAGAACAACGTCGAAGTCGGCATCCACTGGTTGCCCCCCGGCGGCGGTATGGATCCCGGCGAGACCCCCGAGGAGTGCGTGCGGCGGGAGTTGCGCGAGGAGACCGGGTGGACCGACCTGGAGCCGCAGCGGCTCCTGTGCACCTGGGAGCACGACTTCACCCACGAGGGCATCCCCGTCCGGCAGCACGAGCACATCTACGTCACCACCGGCCCGCACCGGGAGCCCGTCCTCGAAGCCCCCGGCATCCACTGGCAGTGGGTCTCCCCCGAGCGTCTCGCCACCCTCGGCGAGCCCCTCTGGCCCCCGCGCCTGTCCGATCTGCTCGCCGACACCTCGATGGAGCCGGTCCATCTCGGCCTGGTGGGATAGCGCTCGGCTAGCGCTGTGCCGAGCGGTGGGTGTGCCAGGCCGCCAGGGCCTCGTCCCTCGTGCCGGCCGGGTGGTCGGCGTGCCAGGCGCGCAGGAAGCGGTTGAACTCGAACTGGCCGCCGATCTCCTGCGGCTGGGCCGCGGCGGGCCGGGTGTCGTGCCAGTGGGCCACCGCCTCGGCCAGGGTGCGGCCCGCGTTCTCCGCGATGTACGCGCGCATGTACCCGTCGAAGTGGAACCCCGGGCCGATCTCCCGCCGGAAGAACTCCCGCAGCACCTGGCTGCACCGCTGCCCCTCGGGGATGACGCTCGCCCCGTCCACCGGCGCCGCGAGCCGGCGGCCGGCCGCGGGGCGGCGGGCCGGGGCCGTGGGCAGCGGCTTGCCGTCAAGGGCGGCCCGCAGCCGCTCGGCGAGTGCCGCCTTCCCCCCGCCGCGCGGCACGTCGAGCCGCCGGGCGAGCTCGGTCAGCTCGGCCAGCGTCCAGTACCAGCGGGCCAGTTCGTCACCGCTGAGGGCGGGCGTCAGGGGCGGGCGCGCCCCCGAGGCACCGGCGGCGGACAGCCCCGTATTCGAATCCACGTTCCCATGCTAGGCCCCCGTTGGCAGGTCACGGCCGGGGCAGGAGGCTGTAGCCGCCCGCCGTCACCCCCGCCTCCGGCGGCCTGGTCGCGCACTTCGCGACCTCCGGGCCGTCACCGATGGTGGGGGGCGTGAGGCCGATCCGGGTGGCGTCCCCACTGCCCGGGCGCGGGACGTGGAAGCTCAGGCCCATGCGGGCCGGCAGGGGCTTGCGGTCCAGGAAGACCTTCCACGCCGGGCCGGCGTCGACGAGCCGGCCGGTCACGGACACCTCCGTGCCCTCCACGCGCAGGCAGTCGACCCTGAAGTCCCCCCAGTTGAAGTTGCCCGGCTCCCCGTCCACGGGCGGTGAGTAGTGCTGGATGCGGAAGGTGCCCCACGGGCGGGTCGCGGTGGAGGAGCCGCTCCCGGCACCGGATCCGGAATCCGCACCGGACGCGGCGAACAGCCCGTGGGCGTCGACCGAGACCTGTACGTCGTCGCGCGGGTCCCCGTATTCCATACGGGCCCACCCGCTGATCCCGCCCACCCGGGAGGCCGCCGAAGACGGTGACGGTGACGAAGAGGAAGAGGAAGAGGAAGAAGAAAGCGAAGGAGCCTCCGAAACCACCGCCGCCGAAGCCGGCAGTCCGACCCCCGCGGCGAGGGCGGCGGCGAGGGCGAGGGGTATGGCGAGGCGCAGGGTCGTCCGGTGCACGGCGGGATCTCCTTCGGGAGCGGCGAAACGCCGGAGCGGCGTTCGGGTCGCCCCCGATCCTGGCCGGGCCCGCCCCGCCGGACATCGCTCGCGGGGCGGAGCGGACGGGCCCGCCCTCCCCCGCACGGGGGAGGCCGGCTACAGCACCGGCCGGCGGCTCCCGCCCGGAGCCGCCCCCAGCCACCCGCTCACCTCAGCGCTTCGTCCCCGTGGCCTTGGCGTAGAGCTGGGCCGCGTAGTCGCCGAGGACGGTGCTGGTGGAGACGTCGTCCGTGTCGCCGCCCGTCAGGATGCCGATGATCTTGCCGTCGCGGCCGAGCCAGGCGCTGCCGCTGGTCCCGCCGGGGAAGTCGGCGCAGTCGAAGCGCTGCTCGCGCTCGCTGGTGCGGACGGACACGGCCGTGCAGGTGCGGGGGACCTTGCGGTCGGCGGGGTAGCCCGTCACCGTGACCTCTTCGCCCGCGCGGCCGCTGGTGTCCAGGACGGCGCCGCCGGTGAGGTCCTCGATGTTGCGGCCCTTGTCGTCGGGGGCGAGGCGGGCGAAGGCGAGGTCGTAGTCGTCGTCCGTGTCGTCGGCCCAGCGCTGGTCCTCGTAGACCTGCTCTATCTTCCAGACCCCGTACGGGGCCACGCCGTTCGCGTACGCAGGTGCGAAGACGGCGCCGCCGTCACGGGCCTGCTGGCCCTCCAGGAGGCAGTGGCCGGCGGTGATGAGCATGTTCTTGCCGGGGCTGCGGACGACCGTGGCGGTGCAGAAGTGGTCGCCGTCCAGGCCGCCGGTGAACAGGGCGCCGGTGAAGGCGGTGGCGTTGCCCGGCTTGGGTGTGACGGGGGCCGACTGGGGCTTGGACAGCTGGGGCTTCGAGGCTTGCGAACGCGAAGGCCCGCTCGGCGGGCCCGAGGGTGCGGCCGACTTGGCGTGTACGGGGGCGGCCGCTTCGGGGGGTGGGGCCAGCTCGGCGACCGCCGCCGAGGCGCCCAGCGCCGCCACGGCGCACAGCACCGCCGTCACCACGGACCGCTTGTCCACCGCCATGATCCCTCCCGCTTTGCCCTGGCGAAGCATGCCCCGGCAACGGGCCGGGGTGCAAGGTCCGAAGCTCGCGCGGCGCTTGGATGGCGGGATTCCGGCAGTGGCGGCCGATCCCCGAGGCGGTTGCTGCCGCCCACCCCAACCCCCTTTACAGATCGGCGTCTTGCCGTAATCTCCTCCCCGTCAGCAAAACAGTGTCTGGGGGAAACAGTAATGCTCGGGATCATCACCGCCACCGCCGCCACCACGCTCGCCGCTCCCGTCGTGGGCCTCCTCGCCCACCGCGCCCTGCGCCGGTCCGCGAACGCCCGCCTGATGCGCATCGACACCCCGAACGGCATCGACGAGCAGGGTTTCGTCCGTATCGGCGGGATCGACCAGTGGATCTCGGTGCGCGGCGAGGACCGGGCCAACCCCGTGCTGCTGGAGGTCCACGGCGGACCCGGCGCGGCCAACTCCCCGTACGGGGCCCGCACCCGGGCCTGGGAGGAGCACTTCACCCTGGTCCGCTGGGACATGCGCGGTGCCGGGCTGACCTTCGCCCACGGCGGGCCCGCCGGCCAGGGCGGGGAGCCGTCGTTCGAGCGGCTGTACGCGGACGCCCTGGAGGTCGTCCACCACGTCCGGGAGCGCCTCGGCGTCGAGCGGGTGGTGCTGGTGCCGAGCTCCTTCGGCACGGTCTTCGGGCTCCGGCTGGCCCGCAACCACCCCGAGCTCTTCTCGGCGTACGTGGGCACCGACCAGAACGTCCAGGAGGCCGGGCGGGACACCTCCGCCTACGACGCCACCCTGGAGCGGCTCCGGGCCGCCGGGAAGGCGAAGGACGCGACGGAGCTGGAGGCGATGGGCTCCGATCCGCGCCGCTGGACCCCGGCGCAGCGGACGGCGTACGACAAGCTGTGCGCCGGGAGCGACCCGCTGACGCTGGACACCGTGAAGAAGGTGGTCCTGGGCTCGATGTGGCTGTCGCCGCTGTACTCCCTCGGGCGGATCGCCGCGTACGTCAAGGGGCAGGGCTTCTCGGAGCCGGTCACCCGGGGGACGCACGGCTTCGACGACTGGGCGGAGGGCACGCGCTTCGAGGTGCCGTTCTTCGTCTTCCAGGGCGCCCTGGACGTGATCACCCCGGCGGCGCGCGCCAAGGCGTACTTCGACGCGGTCGAGGCGCCCGTGAAGGGTTTCGCGCTGATCGAGGACGCGAGCCACTTCGCGGCGCTGCGCCGCCCGGACCGCTTCCTGGAGCTGCTGCTGACGCACGTCCGCCCGGTGGTGACGGCGGGGAGCGCGACCGCCGCCGGCTGACATCCCGGCCGCCGGCGGCCCCGCCCCCTACCGCCGTTCAGGCCCCCGGCCCGGCCCACAGCCCATCCGGGGTCAGGCCCAGCAGGTCGATGGCGTTGCCGCGCACGATGCGCTCCACCACCTCCGCGTCCAGGTGCCCCATCTGGGCCTCGCCGACCTCCCGCGACTTGGGCCAGGTGGAGTCCGAGTGCGGGTAGTCCGTCTCGTAGAGGACGTTGCCGACGCCGATGGAGTCGAGGTTGCGCAGGCCGAAGGCGTCGTCGAAGAAGCAGCCGAAGACGTGCTCGGCGAAGAGCTCGGACGGCGGGCGGTGGACCTTGTCGGCGACCCCGCCCCAGCCGCGGTTCTCCTCCCAGACCACGTTCGCGCGCTCCAGGATGTACGGGATCCAGCCGATCTGGCCCTCCGCGTACATGATCCGCAGGTTCGGGAAGCGTTCGAACTTGCCGCTCATCAGCCAGTCGACCATCGAGAAGCAGCAGTTGGCGAAGGTGATGGTGGAGCCGACGGCCGGCGGGGCGTCCGCCGAGGTCGACGGCATGCGCGACGAGGAGCCGATGTGCATGGCGATGACCGTGCCGGTCTCGTCGCAGGCCTGGAGGAAGGGGTCCCACGCGTCGGTGTGGACGGACGGGAGCCCCAGGTGCGGCGGGATCTCCGAGAAGGCGACGGCGCGCACGCCCCGCGCGGCGTTGCGGCGCACCTCCTCGGCGGCGAGGCGGGCGTCCCAGAGGGGGATGAGGGTCAGGGGGATGAGGCGGCCCTGTGCGAGGGGGCCGCACCACTCCTCCACCATCCAGTCGTTGTAGGCGCGGACGCCGAGGAGGCCGAGTTCGCGGTCCTTGGCCTCGGTGAAGGTCTGGCCGCAGAAGCGCGGGAAGGTGGGGAAGCAGAGGGCGGACTGGACGTGGTTGACGTCCATGTCGGCGAGGCGCTCGGGAACCGAGAAGGAGCCCGGGCGCATCTGCTCGTAGGTGATGACTTCCAGTTTGATCTCGTCACGGTCGTACCCGACGGCGGTGTCGAGGCGGGTGAGCGGCCGGTGCAGATCCTCGTACACCCACCAGTCGCCCATCGGGCCGTCGTCGCCCTTCGCGCCCATGACAGGGGCGAACCTGCCGCCGAGGAAGGTCATTTCCTTGAGGGGGGCGCGGACGATCCGGGGCCCGGTGTCGCGGTATCTGGACGGGAGCCGGTCCCGCCAGACGTGAGGGGGCTCAACCGTGTGGTCGTCCACCGAGATGATCTTCGGGAAGGTCTCCATGCTCCTTAAGGTAGCGTCGATCTGACGAACCGTCAGCTATTCGGACGCCGGTCGTTCGTCAGCCAGGAGCGGAGGGCTCCGCCGCGGGCTGACGCGTACGTGCAACACAGGGCAGACTGACCCTTAAACCGATGGAAGGCAGGGGAGGACAGATGGACGGCGGACCGGCCATCCCGCACCAGCCCAACCGGTTCGCCGTGCTCGGGCCCATCCGGGCCTGGCGCGGCAGCGAGGCGCTGCCCTCCGGCAGCCCCCAGCAGCGCGCCCTGCTCGCCGCGCTGCTGCTGCGCGACGGCCGCACCGCCACCGCGCCCGAACTGATCGACGCGATCTGGGGCGAGGACCCGCCGCAGCAGGCCCTGGCCACCATCCGCACTTACGCCTCCCGGCTGCGCAAGGTCCTCGACCCCGAGCTGCTCGTCAGCGACGCCGGAGGCTACGCCATCCGGCTGCCCCACCAGGAGGCCCTCGACCTCGGCATCGCCCGCACCCTCTGCGCCGACGCCGAGAAGGCCCGCGCCGCCGGGGACCGCGCCCTCGCCCGTACGCTGCTGGCCCGCGCCCTGGACCTGTGGGACGGCGAACCCCTCGCCGGGGTCCCCGGCCCGCACGCCGAGACCGAACGCACCCGCCTCTCCGAATGGCGCTTCCAGCTGCTGGAGACCCGCCTCGACCTGGACCTGGAGGTCGGCCACCACGCCGAGGCCGTCTCCGAGCTCACCGCCCTCACCGCCGCCCACCCCCTGCGCGAGCGGCTGCGCGAGCTGCTGATGCTCGCCCTCTACCGAAGCGGCCGCCAGGCCGAGGCCCTCGCCGTGTACGCGGACACCCGCCGCCTCCTCGCCGACGAGCTCGGCGTGGACCCGCGCCCCGAACTGGCCGCGCTCCAGCAGCGCATCCTGAACGCCGACGCCGAACTGGCCCGCGCCGAGGACCCCGCCCCGGCCGCCGCCCCCGTACCCGTGAGGCCCGCCCAGCTGCCTGCCACCGTCCCCGACTTCACCGGCCGGGCCCCCTTCGTCAGCGAGCTCGGCGAGATCCTCGCCGGCACCGAGGGGCAGGTCATGGCCGTCTCCGCGCTGGCCGGCATCGGCGGCGTCGGCAAGACCACCCTCGCCGTGCACGTCGCGCACGCCGCCCGCCCCCACTTCCCCGACGGCCAGCTCTACGTCGACCTCCAGGGCACCGAACCCCGCCCCGCCCTCCCCGAGGCCGTCCTCGGCTCCTTCCTGCGGGCCCTCGGCACCCCCGACAGCTCCATCCCCGACTCCCCCGCCGACCGGGCCGCCCTCTACCGCTCGATCCTCGACGGCCGCCGCGTCCTGGTCCTCCTCGACAACGCCCGCGACGCCGCCCAGGTCCGCCCGCTGCTGCCGGGCACCGCGGGCTGCGCCGCCCTCGTCACCAGCCGGGTCCGGATGTCGGGCCTCGCCGGCGCCCATCTCGTCGACCTCGACGTGATGAGCCCCGAGGAGGCCCTGCAGCTGTTCACCCGCATCGTCGGCGCCGAACGCGTCGGCGCCGAACGCCAGGCCGCCCTCGACGTCGTCGGCGCCTGCGGGTTCCTGCCGCTCGCCATCCGCATCGCCGCCTCCCGGCTCGCCGCCCGCCGCACCTGGACCGTCTCCGTCCTCGCCGCCAAGCTCGCCGACGAGCGCCGCCGCCTGGACGAACTCCAGTCCGGCGACCTCGCCGTCAAGGCCACCTTCGAGCTCGGCTACGGCCAGCTGGAACCCGCCCAGCAGCGCGCCTTCCGCCTCCTGGGCCTCGCCGACGGCCCCGACATCTCCCTGGCCGCGGCGGCCGCCGTCCTCGACCTGCCCGAGCACGACACCGAGGACCTCCTCGAAGCCTTAGTCGACTGCTCCCTGCTGGAATCGGCCGCCCCCGGCCGCTACCGCTTCCACGACCTCGTACGCCTCTACGCGCGTGCGTGCGCCGAACGCGACGAGCAGCCCGCCGGCGGGCGCGAGGCCGCCCTCGACCGGCTCCTCGACTTCTACCTCGCCACCGCCTCCCGCGTGTACGCCCTGGAACGGCCCGGCGACCGCCTCCCCGCCCACCTGTCCGCCACCCGCCACCCCGGCCTCGTCCTCACCGAGCCCCGCGCCGCCCTGGACTGGCTGTTCGCCGAGGCCGACCCGCTGCTGGCCTGCGTACGGCAGTCCGCCGGCCGGCCGGACGCGCTGCGCCGGGCCGTGGACCTGCTGTGGGCGGCCAAGGACCTCTCCGAGTCCGGGGCCAACTCCAAGCAGTACGAGTCCGCCGCGCTGACCCTGTGCGAGGCCGCGCGCGCCGCCGAGGACCCGCGCACCGAGGGCCGGGCGCGCACCACCCTCACCATGGTCCACCTCTTCGTGGGCCGGTTCGCCGAGGCCGACGACCAGGCCCGCCAGGCCATGGCCCTGGCCCGCCTGGCCGGCGACCCGCTGCCCAGCTGCTGGGCGCCCAACGACCGCGGGATCATCGCCCTCTACCAGGGGCGGCACGCCGACGGGGAGCGCTTCCTGCTGGAGGCCATCGAGAACTTCCGGGCCGACGGCAACTTCATCGGCGAGGCCAGCGCCCTGTGCAACCTCTCCCGGATCCACGTCGTCCTGGGCCGGCTGCCCAGCGCCATCGACCTCGCCCAGCAGGGCATCGCCATATACGACCGGATGGGCCTGACCCTGCGCCTGGCCAACGGCCGCTACGCGCTGGGCATCGCGCTCACCCAGGCCGGCCGGCTCACCGAGGCGCTGGAGCAGCTGAACGAGGCGCTGTCGCTGTTCCACGACAACCGGCAGCCGCTGTGGGAGGGCGTCACCCACTTCCGGCTCGCCGAGGCCCACCTGGCCGCCCTGCGGCCCACCCTGGCCGCCAAGCACGCCGAGCAGGCCATCGCCCTGCGCGGCATCGGCGGCGAATGGCGCCGGGCGACGGTGCTGACGGTCCTGGGCAAGGCCCTGCGGCGGCTCGGCCAGCTGGACCGGGCGCGGGCGTGCTGGCGGGACGCGGAGTCGGTGTTCCTGCAGCTGGGCTCGGCGGAACTGGCCGAAGTACAGGCGCTGCTGGCGTCGGAAGTGTCCGCCTGACCTGCGGCCCCCGCCGATGGACGGACACGTTCATCGTTCGTTTATCGCCGCCCGGCACCATGAATACATCGACCCGGGGCGTCGGGGGGCACTCGGGCCGGCTGGAGGACTACCCGTTCGGCGGTCCACGGGGGAATCGCCGAACGGGCCCGACCACCACATGGCCCCATACGATTCAGGAGAGTCGATGACGACGAACGAGAACATCCTGCCGCTCGACGGCGACATCAGACCGCTCGACAACCACGCCTCCGGCGCCGACATCAACCCGCTGGACGACCTGTCGGCCGAACCGCCGGTCGCGGTCAAGCCCGGCGACAAGCCGCAGGACAACCACGCCTCGGACGTCGACATCGTGGCGATGGACAACCACGCCTCCGGGACGCTCCCGTAACGAGCGCGACCGCATGACGTACGGGGGAACGTACGGGGGGCCTTGAGCGGTCGTACGGGGGACGTACGGGGGAACCGCCCGAGGACGTACGGGGGAAACACGGGGGAACGACGGTGGCGCACCCGGGGGGATGCGCCGCCGGCAGGAACACGGGGGGACGTACGGGCGAGCCCACGGGGGATTCGGGGGAATCCGGGTGAGCCCGTACGCCGAACGGTACGGGGGAGCGGCGGCCGCGGTGGCCGGAGGGGGACCACCGCGGCCGCCGCGTACCCGCGTACCCGCGTACCCGCGTGTCCGCGTGTCCGCCCGCCCGGGTCCCGGGGGTGCTCCCTCCCGCGGCCCGTGGTCACTACGCTGGGGCCGTGTTCACCTCCCAGGGCCCGAGCCTGCGCGAACTGGCCGTCCAGGCCCTCTCCTCCGTCGAGCGGGGCTACGACCTCCTCGCCCCGAAGTTCGACCGGACCCCCTTCCGCACCCCGGACCGGATGCTCGACGCCGTCGAGGAGACCCTGGCCCAGCGGGAGGGCTCCTTCGGCTCCGGTCTGGACGTCTGCTGCGGCACCGGCGCCGGTCTGGGCATGCTGCGCCGCCTGTGCCGGGACCGGGTCACCGGGGTCGACCTCAGCGCCGGCATGCTGGCGGAGGCCGCCCGGGCGCACCCCGAGGGCGTGGACCTCGTACGGGCCGACGCGCTGGCCCTGCCCGAGGAACTCGGGAACACGTACGACCTCGCCGTCAGCTTCGGCGCCTTCGGCCACTTCCTCCCGGCCGAGCGGCCCGCCCTCTTCGCCGGGGTCCACCGCGCGCTGCGCCCCGGCGGGGTGTTCGCCTTCCCCGTCGGCGCCCCGGTCCCCCTGGCCTCGCCCGTGTGGTGGGCGGCGGCCGGCTTCGACGCGGCGATGCGGGTCCGCAACGCGGTGTGGCGGCCGCCGTTCGTCATGTACTACCGCACCTTCCCCTTCGGCCCGGTCCGCACGGACCTGGAGGTGGCGGGCTTCACCGTGGAGACGGTCCCGCTGGACCACTTCGGCCACCGCGAGGACGGCGCCCCGAGGTGGCGCCTGCTGCTGGCGCGCAAGCCGGCCTAGGCGGGGCCCGGCTAGGCCGGGTCCGCCGCGAGGCGTTCCAGGACGGTGCGACAGAGGTGCAGCGTCTCCTCGTCGTCGGCGATGCTGCCGAAGAAGGCGTTGTGGCGGCGGGCCGCCGCCAGTTCCGCCTCGATCCGGGGGACGGCGGGTGCTGCGGCCGGGCCCATGCGGGACAGGCAGGCGAGGGCGCGGTGCGAGGTCAGGTTGTTGTCCTCCCACGCGGCCAGCAGGGTCCGCACGACGGCCCCGGCATCGGCTTCGGCATCGGCATCGGGCCCGGTCTCGCCGGCGATGTCCCATAGCGCGGTCGCGGCGTGGACCCGGGTCCACGCGTCCCCGGAGGTCAGCATCTCCCCGAGGCTCGGGACGGCCGTCCCGGCGGGCGGACCGATCCGGCCCAGCACCTGGGCCGCCTGGTGGCGCCGGTAGCCGTCGAGGTGCTCCTCCAGCCGGGGAAGGACGTCCTCCGGGTCCCGCCCGAGCGCCCACAGGGCGCCTGCGGCAGCCAAGCGGACGTCGGCGTCCTGGGCGTCGGCCAGCCTGCGGACCACCTCCAGGGAGCCGGCGGCGGCGGTACCGAAGGAGGAGAGCGCCTCCAGGGCGGAGGCCGCGGTGCGCCCCTGCTCGTGACGGGCCGCCTCTTCCACGGCCCGTGTGATCGCCGGGACGGCGGCGGGATCCCCCAGTGCGGCCAGGGCGCCCACCAGAGCCCCCGCGCTCATGTCGGTCCACTCCTGGGAGAAGTCGACGCCGGCCAGGTGCCGGGTCAGCCGCGGAACCAGCTCGCCGGCGGCTGCCGGGCCCAGCCTGCCCGCCACCTGTACGGCGCGCCAGGCGTCGACACCGCTGTCCAGGGCCGTCAGCAGGCTCGGCAGTGCGCGGGGGTCGCCCAGGTGGGCCAGTGCCATGACGGCTTCCTGGTGGGCACGGCGCAGCAGGGGCCGGGGCGCGGCCCAGACGTCCTCGCCGTGCGCCGTCCGGTGCGCGGCGACGCAGGCGGCCAGGGCTTCGCGGGCGGGTTCGGCGAGGGGTCCCAGGGAGCGGAGGCATTCGGCCGCGGCGGTGGTGGTGTACGGCTCCTGCGGCTGCAGGCGGTCCGCGAGGAGGGTGACCAGCCGGGTGTGGTCGCCGCGCCAGGAGCCGATCAGGTCCTTGGCCATGGCGATGGCGTCGTGGCGGGTGGCGGGGTCCGGGCTGCGCAGCTGGGCGGTGAGGAGGGCCGTGCGTTCGGGTACGCGCGCGTCCAGGACCGTGTGGAAGGTCTGCAGCAGGGTGGTGGTGGGGGCGTGGGCGCGACCGTGCCGGTCGAGGTCCTCGAACGCGGCGGCTATCTGCGGGGGGACGTCCCGGGCGGCGGCGGGTTCGGGCTCCGTGCAGGCGCAGGCGCCGCTGCCGGCTCCGCACTCCCGGTCGTCGGGTTCCTCCGCACCGGGCGTGAGCCGGCCCAGCAGGCCGATGGCCGTCGGTATGACCTCGTCCCCGATGTCCTGGGGGGTGCAGCGGGCGCGGTGGACGAGGGCGCCGAGCCGGATGTCGGGGTCCGCCGAGGGGTCGTCGGCGAGGGTGTCGAGCCAGGCCGTGGCGGTGGTCCGCGCGGCGGGCAGGCGCAGGGCCAGGGTGGCCATGGTGCGGATGACCAGGAGCCGTTCGGCGGTTCCGCTCTCGGCGGGGAGCCGGTCGCGCAGGATCCGCACGGCCCGGTCGGCGTCGTCGAGGAAGAGGCCCACGCCTTCGGTCCCGGGCCGCCGTACGCCGGGGTCCGGGTCGGCCGCGTACCGGACGAACGCGTCGGCGCGGGCGCGCAGCAGCGCCATGGCGTCCGCCGGGGCCGTCGACTCGGTGCCGTCGGGGGAGAAACGGATGCAGTCGTCGTCACGGTCGGGGGTGGCGGGGTCGTCGGCCAGGTCGAACAGGAACGGCAGGGCGGCCACCGTGACGGGGTAGACGTCGCCCTGGTGGTGGGCGGCGCTGTGGAACTCGTCGAACGCCTCCTGCCGGGCGTCGGGGTCGGCCGAGGCCATGCCCCTGATCCATCGGGGAACGTCACCGGCCGGCCCGTACGCGTGGCGCATCGACGCCCAGTCGACACCGTCGAGTTCATAGATCATGTGCGGACTATGGCAGGGGCCACTGACAACCCGGCCGGGTCACCAGATGCGGTCGAAGGCGAGGTGGACGCGTTCCTCGCCGGTGAGGTCGTTGCCGTCGCGCAGGCGGGCCGTGTCGTTGCGGGACAGGGCGCGGCCGTAGATCCGTACGTCGTCCAGGGCGCCCGCGTAGAAGGCCTTGTAGTCGGGCTGGGTGCCGAGGTGGATGGTGAAGGCGCCGGTGGGGCGGAGGTCCATCTGGTCGGGGGTGAGTGCGGTGGCCGCCGCCGGTCCGCCGTCCACGGACAGTTCGAGGCGGGTGCCCTTGCGCTGGAGGACGACGTGGTGCCAGGCGTCGTCGTCGGTGCGGGTCGGGGAGGTCAGCGGGACGGGGCCGGTGCCGGCGTTGACGGTGGCTTCGAGGCGGCCGGTGGCGGGGTCGGCCTCGATGCGGATCTGCTGGGCGGTGGGGCCCTGGCCGTAGGCCCAGACGAGGGGCTGGCGCCGGCCGCTCTCCTTGTCCTGGCCGCGGGTCTTGTACTTGACCCAGGTGGTGACGGCGAAGTCTCCGGCGCCGATGCGGAGTTCGTCGGGGCAGTCGATGAGGCGGAGGAAGTCGTCCTTGCCGTCGAAGCGCATGGCCTTGCCGCCGCCGGGCCGGTTCCCCAGGCGCGGGGTGCCGTGGACGACGGCGTGGTTGTGGTGGGGGGTGGTGTCGGCGGTGTGGCGGGGGGTGAGGTCCTCGGCGGCGGTGCGGAGCTCGTGGGGGCCGAAGGCGGTGAACTTGATGTAGCCGTGGGGGGTGCCGTTGGCGGTCTCGTAGAGCAGCCCGACGCGGCCGCCGGGCAGGGCCGTCATGTCGGAGTAGCCGACGCGTTCGCGCAGGACGACGGCGCCGTCCGCGGACCAGGTGCGGCCCTCGTCCTGCGAGGTGCGTACGGCCAGGGTCCAGCGGTCGGCGGACTCGGCGCCGGGGCGGCTGGGCGCGGACAGCAGCAGGGGGCCGCCGGGCAGCTGGAGTACGGATCCGGAGGCGGGCGGGGCGGGGAGGCCGGTGACGGGGACGAAGCCGGGTGCGGGGACTTCGGGTGCGGCGGCGTCGTCGATGATCGCGGAGACGCGGTGGTCGGGGGTGCCGCAGGTGGCGGTGGAGCGGGCGTTGACGTAGATCCGGCCGTCGGGGAGCTGGGTGAGGGCGGGTTCGCTGGGGGCGGGGGTGCCTTCGGGGGCGCCCCAGCGGGCGCCGGGCTTCCAGGTGAGGCCGCCGTCGTCGCTGTAGAGGAGCTGGGCGCCGGACGCGTTGGACGCGGTGCGGTAGTCGGCGCTGACGACGAGGCGGCCGGGCCGGTCGGGGCGGGTGGGGGTCAGCTGGACGCCGTGGCCGGGGCCGACGGAGACCCAGGTCCAGTCGGGGTCCTTGAGCTGGGGCTGCGGGTCGGGGTCGGTGGTCCAGGCGGCGCCGTCGTCGGTGCTGTGGGCCAGGCGCAGTTCGCGGGCGCCGCGGACGCGGTTGCCCTGGGCGTCGGCGGTCCACGTGTTGTAGGCGTAGAGGAGGGAGATGCGGCCGGAGGCGGAGTCCACGACGGGGGCGGGGTTGCCGTAGGAACCGTCGTCGCCGGCGCCGCGCAGGACCTGCATGGGGCCCCAGGTGCGGCCCTCGTCGGTGGACCGTTTGAGGACGAGGTCGATGTCGCCGATGTCGCCGCAGCCGGAGGTGCGGGCTTCGGCGATGGCCAGGAGGGTGCCGTCCCTGGTGGTGGTGAGGGTGGGGATGCGGTAGCAGTCGTAGCCGTCGGTGAAGGCGTTGAAGGGGGCGGAGACGGCGGCGGTCAGTCCGGGTTTGGGTCCACCGCCGTCCGCCGGGGAGTCGTCGTCGGGCGGCTCGGGCGGGCCGGGCAGCAGGGCGGTGACGGCGACGGCGGCCAGGGCGGCGACGGCCCCGGCGGCGGCCCAGGCCCGGGCCCGGGCGGACCGACGGAATCGGACAACTGCTTGGTGCACGCTCACCCGTGCAGGCTAACGCGACCACGGGCGGGGCCCGGTCAGGGGCGCGTCGGGGTGTCCTCGGGGTGGGGTGGGGGTGATGCCGGATCCGGGGCGGGGTGGGGCGCGGTGAGGATCGGAGGCATGACCAACGAAGCGTCTGCGCAGGGGATTACGGGGCGGCCGGCCGAGGGGTGGCGGTCCGGGGCGGGGCAACCGGACGGCCTGCGGGCCGGCTTGCGGGCGGTGGGGGCGCGGCCCGGGCTGGGGGCGGTGGGAGCGCCGGCCGGCCTGAGGGCCGAAGGGCCGCCGCCCGGCTTGCGGGCCGAAGGGCCGTCGGCTGGCCCGTGGGCCGAAGGGGTGCGGGGCGGCCTGCAGTCGGAGGGGGTGCGGTCCGGGGCGCCCGGGTCCGACGGGCGGCGGCCGTGGGGGCGGCGGTGGGTCGGGGGCGTGCGGGGGGCCTTTGTCGTGGCGCCGTTGTGCATGGTGGTGTACGGGCTGGTTCGGCTGGCCGATCCGGACCACGGGCCGGGTCTCGCGTGGACCGTCGGGCACGTCTTCCTGGCCGCCGGGGTGGTGCTGTTCGGGGCGGTGTTCCTCGGGCTGCTGCGCCTCGCCGTGCCGGGCGGGCCCGTGGGACGGGTGGGTGCCGGGGTGGCGACCGGGCTCGGGCTGGCGGGGGCGGCCGCGGCCTTCGCGCAGGCGGTCATCGACCTGATGGTGGGCCTCCAGTCCGCCGACCGCGCGGGCATGGACCGGCTGTTCGAGGAGGTCCAGAGCCGACCCGGTGTGGAGCCGGCCGTGTACTCGGTCGGGCCGGTGCTGTTCTACGTGGGCCTGCTGTGGATCGTGACGCAGCTGGCCGTACAGCGGCGGACCGGTGTGTGGCGCCCGGTGGCGGTGCTGCTGGGCACGGCCGTGATGGCCGTCAGCCTGGACCTGATCCCGCTCGGCGCGCTCCTGTTCTGCGCGGCCCTGGCCCCGCTGGGGCGGGACCTGGCCGCGCGCGAGTGCGCCGCCCGCGCCGACGTGGCGTACGGGGGCGCCTGACGCCCGGCGGCCCGGCCCCGGTGTGCGGGGCCGGGCCGCCGGCGTTTCCGTCCCCCGGCCTACCGCCTTCCGCGCAGCTCCGTCTTCAGGACCTTGCCGCTCGCGTTGCGCGGCAGGTCGGGGACGAACTCGACCTCGCGCGGCACCTTGTAGTTGGCCATCTCGCGCCGCGACCAGGCGATGAGGTCGTCGGCGGTGAGGGTGGAGCCGGAGCGGCGGACGGCGTAGGCCTTGCCGACCTCGCCGAGCCGGGGGTCGGGGATGCCGACGACGGCGACGTCGGCGATGTCCGGGTGCAGGCCGAGGAGTTGCTCGATCTCGGCGGGGTAGGCGTTGAAGCCGCCGACGATGAACATGTCCTTGATCCGGTCGGTGATGCGCAGGTTGCCGGCCGGGTCGAGGACGCCGACGTCGCCGGTGCGCAGCCAGCCCTCGGGGGCGAGGGCGCCGGCGGTGCCGTCGGGGTCCTCGAAGTAGCCGCGCATCACGTGGTGGCCGCGGACCTGGACCTCGCCGGGGGTACCGGGGTCCTGCGGGGTGCCGTCGGGGCCGGTGATGCGCACCTCGGTGCCGGGGATGGCGCGGCCGGAGGTGGCGGCGATGACCTCGGCGGGGTCGCCGCGGCGGCACATGGTGACGATGCCGCCGGCCTCGGAGAGCCCGTAGGCGGTGAGGACGGTGGCGATGCGCAGTTCGGCGCGGAGCCGTTCGACGAGCTGGAGGGGGACGACGGCGGCTCCGGTGACGACCAGGCGCAGGGCGGAGAGGTCGTGGTGGTCGCGCTGGGGGTGGTCGAGGAGGGACTGGTGGAGGGTGGGCGGGCCGGGGAGTACGGAGATCCGCTCGGCGGCGACGTTGGCGAGGACGGTGTCGACGTTGAATACGGGCTGGGGGACCATCGTGGCCCCGCGCATCAGGCAGGCGATGATCCCGGCCTTGTAGCCGAAGGTGTGGAAGAAGGGGTTCACGATGAGGTAGCGGTCGCCCTCGCGCAGTCCGGCGAGCTCGCTCCAGACGGCGTAGCAGCGGAGGGTCTGGGCGTGGGTGATGACGGCGCCCTTGGGGCTGCCGGTGGTGCCGGAGGTGAAGATGATGTCGGAGGGGGCGTCGGGGGGTATGGCGTCGGCGCGGGCGCGGACGGCGGCGGCCGGGACGGGGTCGCCTCCGGCGAGGAAGTCCTTCCAGGTGCGGAAGTCGGCGGGGCCGTCGTCGGCGAGGACCACGACCTGTTCCAGGTGCGGCAGCCCGGGCAGCGGCCCGGTGCCGGGGCCTTCGGCCGCGGCGCGGCGCAGGGAGGCGACGTAGGAGGTGCCGAGGAAGGTGCCGGTGACGAAGAGCAGGCGGGCGCGGCTGCGCCGGAGGACGTAGGCGGCTTCGGCGCCCTTGAAGCGGGTGTTGAGGGGGACGAGGACCGCGCCGGCGGTGACGGCGCCGAGGGCGGAGACGATCCAGTCGAGGGTGTTGGGCGCCCAGACGGCGACCCGGTCGCCGGGTTCGACGCCGGCGGCGAGACAGGCGGCGGCGGCACGTTCGACGCGTTCGCCGAGCTGGGCGTAGTCAAGCCGCGTTCGACCGTCAACGACGGCCTCCCGGCCGGCGTACCGCCGCGCGGCGTCCCGCACGAGCCCGGCAACGCTCCCCCAGCGCAGATCACCCCGCGGGTCGTCGGGGTCCCCGGCCGCCCCGGCGCCGGCCGCATCGCCGAGGGGCGCATCACCGGCAGGCCGCCCCGCCGCCGTGGCGGCCCGCGCCGGCACCTGCGCCCCCGGCAGGGACGGCGGGTTGGTCGGGTTCGGTGGGGCCGGGGCGTCCGGTCCTGTGTGGTCGTGGTCGCCTTGGTTCATCGTCCGCCCCCTCCGCCGGAGCCCAGTAGCTGACTATCCGTCAGATTAGCTGTAGCCTTCGCGGCTGTCAGCAGTACCGGCGCACCCCCCGGAGGTGGCGATGGCGGCAACGCTCAAGGACGCTACGGCAATCGTCGGCATCGGCCAGACCCCCTTTGCCAAGCGACTACCCGCGTCCGAGAAGGAACTGGCCTGCCGGGCGGTCCTCGCGGCGCTCGCCGACGCGGGCATCGACCCCGGAGAGGTCGACGCCTTCGCCTCCTACACCATGGAGGAGACCGACGAGGTCGAGGTCGCCAAGGCCATCGGCGCCGGCGACGTCACCTTCTTCTCCAAGGTCGGCTACGGCGGCGGCGGCTCCTGCGCCACCGTCGGCCACCTCGCCGCCGCCATAGCCGCCGGCCAGGCCACCGTCGGCGTCGCCTGGCGCTCCCGCAAGCGCGGCTCCGGACCGCGGCCCTGGAAGAACACCGCCGTCCAGCTGCCCACCCCCGCCCAGTGGACCCGGCCCTTCGGGCTGCTGCGGCCGGCCGACGAGATCGGCATGCTGGCCCGCCGCTACATGCACGAGTACGGGGCCACCCGCGACCACCTCTTCAACGTCGCGATGGCCTGCCGCAACCGGGCCAACGAGAACCCGGCCGCGATGATGTACGAGCGGCCGCTGACCCGGGAGATGTACATGACCTCCCGCATGATCAGCGACCCGCTCTGCCTCTTCGACAACTGCCTGGAGACGGACGGGGCCCTCGCCTGCGTGATCGTCTCCGCCGAGCGCGCCCGCGACTGCCGGCACAAGCCCGTCTACGTGCACTCCGCCGCCCAGGGCCTGCCCGCCCAGCACCACGGGATGGTCAACTACTGGAACGACGACCCGCTGTCCGGGCCGGCCTGGACCGCCGCCCGCCACCTGTGGAAGCAGGCCGACTTCGGGCCCGAGGACGTGGACGTGGCCCAGATCTACGACGCCTTCACCCCGCTGATCCCGCTCTCCCTGGAGGGCTACGGCTTCTGCGGGCGCGGCGAGGGCGCCGCGTTCACCGAGGGCGGGGCACTGGAGATGGGCGGGCGGCTCCCGATCAACACCGGGGGCGGCGGGCTGAGCGAGGCGTACGTGCACGGCTTCAACCTGATCAACGAGGGCGTCAAGCAGCTGCGCGGCACCTCCACCGCCCAGGTGCCGGACGCCGCGACCTGCCTGGTGACGGCGGGCGAGGGCGTCCCGACGTCCGCGATCCTGCTCCGCGCCTGAGTCCGCCGCCCACCCTTCGAGGAGCCGAACGATGACCACCGCCCCCGGCGCCGAGGAGCTCCAGCTCCTCCTCCCCGTCCCCGACGAGGACGGCGCCCCCTTCTGGGAGTACGCCGCCCGCGGCGAACTCCGCGTCCAGGCCTGCTCCTCCTGCGGCAGGCTCCGCTTCCCGCCCCGGCCCTGCTGCCCGCACTGCCGGTCCTTCGACTCCGAGTGGCGCCCGATGAGCGGGCGGGGCCGGATCTGGTCCTACGTCCTGCCGCACCCCCCGCTGCTGCCCGCGTACGCGGCGCAGGCCCCGTACAACGTCATCCTGGTGGAGCTCGCGGAGGCCCCGCACATCCGGCTGGCGGGGAACCTGGTCGCCTCCGCCGAGGCCCCCCTCGACTCGGTGGACCCGTCCCGGCTGCGGATCGGCGCCCGGGTGCAGGCGGTGTTCACGCGGACGGGCGGGATGAGCGTGCCGCGCTGGATCCTGGAGCGGCCGTGACGCTGCGGGTCGAGCGGGACGAGGAGAGCGGGGTCGCGGTCGTCACGCTGGACCGGGAGCGGCGGCACAACGCGGTCGACCTGGCCACCGCCGCCGCACTGGCCGGCGCATGGCGGGAGTTCCGGTTCGACGACGGGGTGCGGGCGGTGGTGGTGACGGGCGCGGGGAAGGCCGCGTTCTGCACCGGGATCGACCGTGCGGCCGAGGTGCCCCAGCCGGCCTCCCCGTACTCGGTCGACGACCCGCTGATCGCCATCGGGCCGAAGGCGAACGACCTGTGGAAGCCGGTGGTGGCCGCCGTCAACGGCATGGCGTGCGGCGGGGCCTTCTACCTGCTGGGCGAGGCCGAGTTCATCGTGTCGGCCACCACCGCCACCTACTTCGACCCGCACACCTCGTACGGGATGGTCAGCGCCTACGAGGCCGTGTACATGGCGCAGCGGATGCCCTTCGGGGAGGTCGCCCGGATGTCCCTGATGGGGACGGCGGAGCGGCTCTCGGCGCGGCGGGCGTACGAGATCGGCCTGGTCTCGGAGCTGGCCGAGCCCGGGGAGCTGCTCGCGGCGGCGGTGCGGGCGGCGCGGACCCTGGCCTCGTTCCCGACGGAGGGCGTCCAGGGCACCGTACGGGCCCTGTGGTCGGCGAAGCAGGCGGCGCTGCAGCAGGCCCTCGCCCAGGCGCCGGCCCTGATCGCGCTGGGCAACCTGCCGCCCGAACGGCAGGCGGAGCTGTTCGCCTCCCGCCGGCCGGGGACGGAGTTCCGGCTGCGCTGATCAGGGGGCGGGCGTGGCGGAGGGGCTCGGGGACGGGGAGGCGTTCACGGTGGTGACCGACCCGATCCGGCAGTCCCTGACGTCGCCCGCCCGGGCCGTGGCGCGCAGGGGCACCACCGCCTTACGGGTCTGGCGCGGTTCCAGGGTCACGAGGGCGGTGGCCGTCTCGACGAGGCCGCCGCCGACGCCCTCGCGGCGGAGGGTCACGGAGAAGGTGGCGGTGCGGTCGAGGCGCGAGGTGACCTCGATGGTGCTGGAGGGGTGGGAGGCGTCGGCGTCGACGCAGGACACCACGACGGCGGTGGCCGGTCCGGCGCTGGTGGTGGGCGAGGCGGTGGCGTCCGGGCCCGCGTCGGTGTGGATGCCGCTGCCGTGGCTCTTCTTCTTGGTCTTCGTCTTGCTCTTGGAGCTGGAGCAGCCGCCCCCGCCGCTGTCGCTCTTGCCGTTGCTCCCGCCCGTGGAGAACCCGGTGAGCGAGAGCACCACCGCCACGAGCACCGCGCCGCATCTGATCCGGCGTCCCTGTCCAGCCAGCATGACCTGATCCCCTCCCCCTGGGACAAACGGCGGTCACGCTACCAGTCCTCGCGCGGCCGCGGCCGGGGCCGGGCGCCCGACCTGTCGGCATTCACCACCGCACACCCGGAAGGCCTCGCTCCGTTCTCTGCGCCACCAGCGAAGACGTCCCCTCCCCCGGCCCCGGGCCGCCGGATCCGTGGTTGCATCCGAGCACCGAACCCGGCGGCAGCCGCACGCCCCGCGTCCCTTCGGTGAGCACCGGATCACCACGAGGAACACGGCACCATGCGACGGAACATCACCACCGAGATCACCATCGACGCGCCCCCCGCAGAGGTCTGGGCGGTCCTCACCGACCTCCCCCGCTACTGCGTCTGGAACCCGTTCATCCGACAGGCCGGCGGCGAAGTCGCCCTCGGCGAGCGGCTGCGGCTGACGATGTACGCGGAGTCGGGCAGGCCCACCACCTTCCACCCGACCGTACGGGTCTGCGCGCCGGGGGCCGAGCTGCGCTGGACGGGGCACTTCCTCGTGCGCGGGCTCTTCGACGGCGAGCACTTCTTCCGGCTCTCCGAGGGCCCGAACCGCACCACCCGGCTGGAGCACGGCGAACGCTTCCGGGGGCTGCTGGTCCCGTTCCTCGGCAGGCTGCTGGAGGGCACGGCGCGGAACTTCACCGCGATGAACCTGGCCCTCCGCAGCCGCGTCGAATCGGCCCGCGCGACCTCCTGAGCCGGGGACGGGGACCCGTGGCGCGGCCGCCGTCCGGACGCCACGGCCGGCGTGCGGGGCCGGGGGCCCCGGGCTAGCGTCGGGATCATGACCCCTACCCCGGAGGGCCGGGCATGATCCGCAACGCAGTCGGCTCGCTCATGGGGCTGATCGGGGCGGCCGCCGCCGTCTGGAGCCCCTTCCGCGCCTGGTACGACGGCCGGCCCGGCCGCGACTACCGCATCGAGGAGCTGTTCTCCGGCTCCGGCGTCACCACCGACCCGCCCGCCCTCCTGGGCTCGCTGCTGCTGCCGTTCCTCTTCGCCGCGCTGCTCACGCTGTGCGCGGTGCTGCGGCGCTCGCGGCTGCTCATGGCGCTGGCGGGCGTGGTGGTGCTGGGCGTGGCGGTGCTGTGGATGGTCCGCCAGGGCCAGGCGGCCGGGGGCCTGTCGGTCGGCGCCGACGGGCAGGGCCTCGGCGCCGGTGCCGCGAGCGCCTTCGGCGCGGGGGCGCTGCTGCTCCTGGCGGCGGCGGTCATGCGGGGCCGGCGCCGGCGGCCCCGGGGCCGCGACGTGGACCTCGAACCGCTGCCCCGGCCGGCCGCCCCGGAACCCGACCCCCGGGGGCCGGGCGACCGCCTGTAGGACCGGTCAGCTGAGCCTGCCGACCTGGCAGCGCTGCACGTCGTTCACCTTGCTGGGGCTGACCATCGGGACGGTGACCGTCTGGGTCTCGCGCGGCTTCAGCGTGACGCGGACGGAGGTCCGGTCGACGGTGCCCGCGCTGCCCTCGAACGTGAGCGGCACGTCGACGGTGCGCTGGGTGTCCAGGTCGGACGTGACCTGGAGGACGGCCTTCGTACGGCCGGGCGCGGCGCAGGAGACGACCGTGGCGTGCGCGGGCGCGTCGCTCTTCTTGCTCTTGCCGGTGCCGCCACCGGTGGTGGTGCTGTTGTTGCTGTCGTTGGTGCTGCTGTGGCTGCTCTTGCTGGACGAGCAGCCGTGCCCGCCGCTGTGGCCGTGGCGGCCGTGGGCGGAGAAGCCGGTGAGCGAGAGCACGACGCCCACGAGTACTGCGGTAAAGCGGATATGACGACCGGCCACCATGGCGCGATTCCTTCCCCCGAAACAACGGCGGATCACGCTACCAGGGAGGACCGACACCTCCGGTCACGCGCGGAGCGGCACCGAACGGCGGCGGCCCCGCTCCCCGGGAAGGGGGCGGGGCCGACCGGCATGTGCGGGGTGGATCAGGCGGCGTCGACGACGCCGGAGGCCGCGATCTCGACCTTGCCCTTGGGGGCGCCGGACTGGGAGCCCAGGGCCTCGATCTGGTCGACCAGGGCCTGGCCCTCGACGACCTCGCCGAAGACGACGTGCTTGCCGTCCAGCCACGGGGTGACGACAGTGGTGATGAAGAACTGCGAGCCGTTGGTGTTCCTGCCGGCGTTCGCCATCGACAGGAGGTACGGCCGGTCGTGCTTCAGGGTGAAGTTCTCGTCCGCGAACTTCTCGCCGTAGATGCTCTTGCCGCCGGTGCCGTTGTGGTTGGTGAAGTCACCGCCCTGCAGCATGAACTGCGGGATGATGCGGTGGAAGCCGGAGCCGGCGTAGCCGTAGCCGTTCTGGCCGGTGGCCAGCTCGCGGAAGTTGCGCGCGGTCTGCGGGACGACATCGTCGAACAGGTTGAAGACGATGCGGCCGGCCGGGGCGCCGTTGATGTTGATGTCGAAGAAGACGTTGCTCATGGGGTCCATCCTGTCACTCCTGGTGCCGGGCGCTACCTGGAGGGGGGCGGGTCGCCTTACGCGCACCGCGTAAGGCGACCCGGTCG
This sequence comes from Streptomyces sp. NPDC029216, assembly GCF_040648015.1. Lineage (NCBI taxonomy): Bacteria > Bacillati > Actinomycetota > Actinomycetes > Kitasatosporales > Streptomycetaceae > Streptomyces > Streptomyces sp. NPDC029216. The sequence goes on from NZ_JBEZWL010000107.1 coordinate 24,560, forward strand.
GACCCGTCCCGGGAGCTCAGGAGGTACGGGTGCCCGTCCCCTTGGCGGCGTCCAGGGCGTAGACGCAGCGGTCCTTGCTACACGCGTACACCACGCCCGCCTCCGCCACCGGGGCCCCGGTGATCTCGCCGCCCGTGGCCAGCTTCCAGCGGAGCTGGCCGCCCGCCGCGTCCAGGGTGTACAGGCAGTGGTCGGCCGAGCCGAAGTGGACCCGGCCGTCCGCGACCACCGGCGGGCCGGTGATCTCGCCGCCCGCCGCGAACCGCCACTTCGGGGTGCCGGTGACCGCGTCGAGCGTGTACAGGGCGCTGCCCGCGCCCAGGTGGACGTTGCCGCCCGCCACCAGCACCGGGTCCGCCGCCGGGCGCGGCTCGGTGGCGATGCGCCAGCGGTCCTTGCCGGTGGCGGCGTCCAGGGCGTAGACGGTGCCCAGGTAGTCGGCGAGGTACACCCCGCCGCCGGTGACCGCCGGGCCGGGCGCGAACGCGGGCGGGGCCAGGAAGACGGCCGGCGCCTCGAAGTGCCAGCGGACCCGGCCCGAGGCCCGGTCCACGGACAGCACCCGGGTGCCGGCGGCCACGTACACGTTGCCGTCGGGGGCGGGGGTGACGCGGACCGGGACGTTGCCGCAGGAGGCCGCGTCGCCGACCGGGTACGACCAGGCCTCCAGCCCGGAGCGGGCGTCGAGGGCGCGCAGCCGGGCGTCCTGCCAGACGTAGACCGTGCCGTCGTGGAGGACGGGGGCCGCCTCCGGGGTCTCGAAGTCGGACTGGGCGCCGCTCAGCTCCCACAGCTTGTGGCCGTTGGAGGCCTCCCAGCCCTGCACGCCGCCGCCGCGCGTGGCGGTGATGACGTTGCCCCTCTCGGCGCGCAGGGCGTACACCCAGGCGTCGGCGTTCAGCCGCCACCGCTCGGAGCCGTCCTTGGCGTCGAGGGCGAAGAGGGAGGGCCCGTCGGAGGCGTGGATGCGGCCGTCGGCGACCGCCATGGACCAGGCGACGTCCCGCGTCTTGAACTGGCGCCGGCCGCTGCCTACGTCCAGGGCGTGCACCTCGAAGGAGGTGACGTACAGCAGGTCGCCCGCGACGGTCGGGGTGCCCCACACCTCGTTCGACATGCGGAAACGCCACGGCCGCCAGCG